>JBDSKY010000080.1:0-2513 GCA_039916675.1 Bdellovibrionia bacterium | reverse complement strand
GCGATTAACACACTCAATTCTGGGCTGGAGCACAGCCTCGAACAAAAAGGATTGGCAAAGAAATTAGTTAATCCTCCGAAAAAAGCGAAGCAGACCTTGGTGTTTGCTTAAAGACACCCCTGGACGGGGTGTCAGTCGTTTTGTACTAATATGAACTCAAAAGGCGTGGCAAAAAATTTGGCTTGGCAACCGCATGTATTGGCGGAGGGCAGGGTATTGCTTTGGTGGTGGAAGCTTTTTAAGAGCGACCTACTTTTACCGTCAATTCGCTAGGTTAGTCGAGAAGCTCCTTGATAGTTGACATAATAAGTGCTATATTGCGCGCTTCATGAAACTTGAAGCATGCGAAATTATTCGTAAAAGTCTACTTGCCCAGAGAAAATCTCTCGCTCCAGCTGACGTAGCAAAATTAAGTTACGGCGCTATTCAGAGGTTTTTGGGGTTATTTACTTTTCCGAAACCGAAGCACGAACAGACTTTACGAGTAGGACTTTACCGTGCCCTTCCGTCAGAGTTGGATCTATCTGCTTTGGAGTCTGAACTTTTGAATAAGGGTTGTCTCCTTCATTACCCGCGCGTGGTTACTAGTGGAGGCCATAAGAAAATTGAGTTTGTTCAAATTTCTAACCCACAAGTTGATCCTCTTATTTGGAAAACAGGAAGCTTTGGGATTCAGGAGCCTCACCCAGATTTGGCGCCTGTACTTCCTGAAAGTTTAGATTTGGTTTTTGTCCCAGGCGTGGCCTTTGGAGAATCTGGGGAACGCATTGGAATGGGGGCTGGTTATTACGATCGGTTTCTTCCTCAAGCTCCTAACGCGCTTCGTATTTCTTTAGCTTTTGATTTTCAAGTGGCCAGTCAGTTGGAGCAAAAAGCATGGGACCAATCTGTTCATTGGGTAATCACCGAGAAGCGATCTTTTCAAATGCCTTTTGTTCAAGAATGGCTTCAAAATCGCGTTAAAGAGCGGGTCTTGCCATGAGTATTCTTTCTTTTCTGCGCGAGTTTGTTCGGCGTTTTAAAGCAGCATCGACTCTCGCACCGGTTATTTCACCCGAAGCTCAACCCGTGATTCAACCTGAAGTTCAAGCATCGCAAGTCGCCAATCCACCAACTCCCATAGTAGCACCACCCCAGTTTGAAAAGTCCCAACCAGTAGAAACACCATCACAGCCAGAAATTTTAACGGCGCGGTCATCTTTACCGCAGCTGCCCACTTACCTTGATGAAGAAGAACAAGCTCGTAGGCTGATTGCTATGACCGTGGCACGGCAGGCAACCCGATTTGTTTCTCAAGTGAGTACGGCTCGAGTTAAATTTACGCACCTACAGCTGAAAGATGGAATTAAAGGAAAGATTGTAGGCAAGGATGGACGCAATGCTCGCCATTTTGAGGAAAGAGCAGGAGTAGATTTGCTTCTGAATGACGAACCTGATGCAGTGATGATTTCGAGTTTCGATCCTTTCAGGCGAGAAGTTGCACGCGTTGCTTTGACCAGCCTTGTTCGTGATGGAAGGATTCAACCTGCGCGGATTGAGGAAGTTTTGGTCGAGGCTCGAACTCAGGTTGACCAGGATGCTAGAGATGCTGGTAGAAAAGCTGCTTTAGAGCTCGGAGTACAGAATCTGCATCCTGCTATTGCTCGAGTATTGGGAACCCTGAAGTTTCGACAGAGCTTCGGTCAAAATCAATTGGAACATTCTATCGAGACCGCATGGATATGTGGAAATTTAGCGGCTGAGTTGGGTTTTAACGTAGCTGAAGCTCGTCGTGCAGGCTTACTCCATGACTTAGGCAAGGCATTGGATCAAACCCATGATGGGGGTCACGCTCAAGCCGGAGCCGAATTTGCCAAGAAAAACGGCGAAAGTGCACGTATTACTCAAGCCATTGCTGCCCACCATGAAGAATTTACCCCCCAAAGCTGGCTCGATCATTTAGTGATTGCAGCTGATGCACTCTCCGGTGCAAGACCTGGAGCTCGGCATGGATCGACTCAAAATGTTTTAGACAGAGCGACACAAATGGAAAAGGTAGCGTTAGAAGTTCCAGGTGTGAACCAGGCATTCGCCGTTCAGGCTGGACGAGAGCTTAGGGTTTTTGTGGATAGTGAAAAAGTAAATGACAGTGGTGTCCGTGAGGTTGCCCGAGCGGTATCCAGTCGGATTCAGGATGAAGTACGTTTCCCGGGGCAAATTAAAGTTACGGTCTTACGGGAACTAAGAGTTGTAGAGCTTGTATCTAGGTAAACTACACCGGGTTAAAACCCGGAGCTTTTAGAGAATAAAGGCTCTGTTTACCAGAAGACTAACGAAAGGAACGAAAGTTAAATGTTAGTAAACGATAGAGAAGTAATAGACACCGGAGAATGCCGCCTCAGTTTTCCGCTCTGTGGACACCGGCTAATCAGTCCTAAAGTGGTAGTGGACAGTGCTTGTGTTGCTCAAACCTTCTCATATCCCTTCGAGAGGAAGTCGGATTCTTTGCGAACCTTTGAGCGCAAAGATACGCA
>JBDSKY010000079.1:0-8773 GCA_039916675.1 Bdellovibrionia bacterium | reverse complement strand
CTAGAGTGAAAGCTCCCCACGGACTGGATTCAAGCGCGTTGACCACCGCTAATCCCAAGCCCGCAAGTGCAATCACCACAATAAATAAAATAGCGAATCCTGATATTCGACCAGCCCAGGGACCCATTTCAGCCTGCGCAATTTGAGCAATACTTTTGCCTTCATGTCTTACACTCGCAGTAAGAATTACAAAATCATGGACAGCTCCGCCGACCACAACTCCAATAACTAACCACAGGTAGCCTGGTAAAAATCCGAATTGAGCAGCCAAAACAGGCCCAATCAAAGGCCCTGCGCCTGTAATTGCGGCAAAATGATGACCAAAAAGTACCCAACGATTTGTAGGAACATAGTTCTGCCCATCGCTCAAGCGATGGGCAGGCGTTGTAATCGAATCATCAAGTGAGAGAACCTTTGCAGCTAAAAACGCGCTGTAGTAACGATAAGCGATGACAAGGACACAAAGTGCGACAACTATAAAGGGAAGTGCTCTCATAAGGAAAGCAGACATAGCAACGACAGAGCTTGGAGTCCAGAAATGATACGCAATGCACAAAACGACCCGCTTGTCCTCTCCCCTGCTCAATCTGAGACAAAAGCCCCAGTTGAAATTCAAGCCATCATCTTCGATTTAGATGGTACAATTATCGACACCGAACCCACTGCAGTTCTCGCAGTAAAGGAATGTTTCGCTGAATGGAACATTCCGATCCATTTCGATGACGCGACTTATTTAACAGGGCGAACCTGGGAAAACGCCTTCGCTTTTCTTTTTAACAAATACAAACTTCCTGTCCCGCTTCTTGAGGCCAAGCAAAAACTTCTTGGACGCTATCGGCAAAAAATCGAAGAGAACTTGACTGCTGTCCCAGGCAGCGTCCAAGCAATTCAATCCCTAGCCGAAAAATATCCTCTAGCCTTAGTCTCTGGCTCAGGTCGAAGCGAAATCCTCTGGGCCTTAACCAAACTCAAAGTGATTGATCATTTTCAAATCATCTTAGGAGCAGAGGACTACCCTCGCAGTAAACCTCAACCCGATGGTTACCTCAAAGCAATGGGAATACTCGGCAAGGCTCCAGGATCCTGCTTAGTATTCGAAGATTCGACCGCAGGAATCGCCTCTGCTCGAGCTGCTGGAACTTGGGTTGTTGCCGTAACATCGACCAACCATTTCAAACAAGATTTAGAGTTGGCCCATGTTAGGATCACCGACTTGACGCTGGTGAACGCAAACTGGATCAGCGGATTAGCCTTTTCCTAAATTTGCAAACCACTGATTTCCAGAGCGTGAATTACGGAGCCTAAAAAACCTCTATAACTGTCGCTAGACCTGTGTAAAGATACTCCTCTAGGAGACCTCATATGAAAAAAATTTCAACTTCCGGATCACCATTATTCACAGCCGTAGTCGGATCAGCACTTTTGATCGCTCTGACAGGCTGTACTAAGAAAGAAAACCAGCCTGACGCAGCACAACAGGCACAGCAAGCGCAGGCTCAAGCCCAAGCACAGGCCCAAGCTCAAGCCCAGGCACAACAAACGCAAGCTCAAGTGCAAAATACACAGCCCGGTAGTTTAACTTCTGTAGTTACCCCTCCCGGCGGAGGAGGCGAATTGAAAATGGAAAACCCTGTCGTAGGAACCGGAGAAGAAGCCAAACCCGGCAAGAAAGTCACCGTCCATTACACTGGCTGGCTCACTGATGGAAAAGAATTCGATTCTTCGAAAAAAAGCGGCAGACCCTTTGAATTCCAAATCGGCTCTGGCCAGGTCATCCAAGGCTGGGAGCGAGGCGTAGTAGGAATGAAAGTCGGCGGCAAGAGAAAACTCACCATACCTTCTCAAATGGGCTATGGAGAAAGAGGAGCAGGCGGCGTAATCCCACCCAATGCAACTCTGATATTCGAAATCGAACTTTTGAAAGTCGAATAACAAAAAATCACGTTCATGCGGCTGACGCCGAAGGAGTCATTATGGAAAACAAAAACGAAAACTCATCAGCATCAGCCGCAACTAACGAAATTCCGCACGACATATTAATCGTTACGTCTAAGCTCAAGAACTATATTAAAGAAAAATCGACCATGAATACTGCTGGCAGCGTGCCTGAAATTCTTTCAGATCGCGTTCGAAGCCTTTGTGACCAGGCTATCGAGAACGCTCGGCGCGAGGGGCGCAAGACCGTGATGGATCGAGACTTCCCGGCGCTGGTTTGAGCGACGAAAGTGGCTCGTAAAAAGCTTAGGCAACTCTATAAAAATATTGGCGGCGAACCCCGTCTCCAGGAAATTCTGGAAGACTTTTATAATCGCATGTCGAAAGATATTCTGATTGGCTATTTTTTTACTGGGAAAGATACTCGCCAAATCGCTCATCAACAAATGGCGTTTCTACTCCAAGCTATGGGGGTTTCTACCACTTATGCAGGAAAGCCACCTACACAAGCGCATGGAAATCTCCCACCTATCCTGGCCGGGCATTTTGATCGCCGTATCGTAATTCTAGGTGAAACACTTCGCGACCATGGGTTAAGCGAATCAGACACTAAAACTTGGATTAACTTCGAGAAGGCATTTCGCAAAGCTATTGTTGTTCCGGAAGGTCCTTTGCGACCGGGGTCCTGACTAGGCGAAAACCCGTCGAGTCATTATGCAATTCCTGAGAAGCATAACTCCGATAAGCAGAACGCAGGCACCATTCATATGAGCAATAATTGCCGCCTCGAATAGTGCAAAAATAATTGGATCCGGAGGGCCCCTGAGGATCAATTTGAGGAATCATAATAGGATTATACGACCAAGAATCTTGAACCATTTCATTAACGTTGCCATACAGGTCAAAGACTCCGAATGGGTTCGGCTTTAATTTTGCCACTGGATGAGCAAGGTCGTTCGAGGTCTCGCGGAACCAGGCGTAATCACCCAATTTGCTGCTATCATCGCCAAAGAAGTATGGCGTTTGCGTACCCGCACGCGCTACAAATTCCCACTCTGCTTCTGTTGGTAGCCGATAAATATATTCATCCTGGAGACTATTGAGCTGGTCAATAAAGTTTTGTATTTGAATGCGATTAACTAAAACTTTGGGCTCCCTGCCGTCCCCTAATACTCCATCTTGCATAAAACGCTTGGGTAAAATCCCATTGTCCATGATTAGGTTCCATTGAAGGTGCGTGACTTGCGTCTTCTGAATTTCAAAAGAACGTGTCAATGTTACTTCTCGAAATCCTTCGTCTTCACTCCTATTTCCTTCAGCTTCTGGACTTCCCATCCAAAAAGTTTTCCCTTCCTTCGGAAAAATCATGGGGACAAATTCAAAACTTTCGAGGGGAGATCGATTGAAAAATAAGTCAAAATCATTAGTTTTGTTTTGTGATACGAAAGGTTCCAGCAACGTTTCAAATATACCAAGAAAGCTGTGGATACTTATGCGAACGCGAATCTGCTCCAATTCTTTCTTTGGAATAAGACTTCTAAAAAGTCCATACAGACCGTTACCTGATCCAACATTGGCCAACAAGAAATTCGCTTTTAGCTCCTGGGCGACTAAATCAGATGCGAGCCAGGCGAACGCAGCTCTGGTGAATCTCGAATAACCATCCCCCACCGTAACGGAGGTCAAATCCCCATAACGAGAGTTTTCAAATTCTCGAATTTCCTTAAATACCCGAGTCACCTGAAACTTATCAACATAAGACGAGTTTTCAGGCTGTAGAATATAGTCCGCCCACTTATTTTCAATTCTATCCTTACTGGCAAATCCTTTAGCCAGAACTCTACCCAGCGAGGCCTCGCTGTTTAAATGTGTAATAAAATAATTAAAAAGCCGACTTTCGACCTGCTTCTCTATGCCTGTTCCCTGGACAACGTTTGAGATTTTAGCCAAAGACTCAGTGTCATTTCCGTTAAATCCAATGCTATAAATCTTTTCGATAAGATTGGTTGTTTCAGTTTCGTCGAGTTCCTCAGCAAGAATAATGTCGAAAAAAGGGCGGTACCACTGAGATAAAACAGGATCCAGCCAAAAACTGAGCAAAGCCTGCCTCAGCTTCAGATTTTTACCAAATCGACCTAAAATCGAAGCCATCTTACATTTCTCAGCTTCTAAAGCTTCGCGGTAGCGAGGAGTATCTAGCAAGTTCTGCATTATTTGAATCTGCTCATTAAAAGTGAAATTTTTTAATAACTCTAAAATATTTTCTTCATCTTTAAGCCATTTATGAATCAAGACTTGTTTTCGCAGCTGAAAAACCTCACAGGGATCTTCGATCCAGGTCTTTAATGTTTGACAGTACTTCGGATCAACCAATAGGTTATTCAGTTTAAATGCTTCCATAGTAGGAATGTATCTAAGACGATCTTCAAGTCTTGCACTGCTTTTTAACTCCAAGGCGCTCGCCGCGAGCTTTGTTATATTGAGCTGGGCCATTTTCCAATGTTGATTTACTTCAGCCGCAATCAACTTAATGGGGTAATTATCTGCCAACGGGCGCAAAGGAGAGCAAGGAAGTTCCTCATAAGCGCGTGAATAATTGGTAGGAAAATAATATTCATTATCATGGGGCACAAATTCAACAAGCTTCTGCGAAGCTGATTTATCGACAAGTATTTTACTCTTAACAAAATGTCGGGTGCTATCTTCATTGGCAAGACCGTTATGGTCTCCTTCGTCATCAGGTAGAGCGAGGATATAGCCCTGCTCCAGGACTGATAGACGTATTCCCTCGAGTACGGCAGGAATATCAGCATATGCAATTTTTTGAATCTTATCAATAAATGCCATTTTTACAGACTTTTCATTTTGCTTAGCATTTCCCACAACTAATGTGACATGTCCGGAGGAAACCCCTTCACCATTGGTTAAGGTAAAATAATGGTAGTTTGGATCAAGGGCCTTCAAGAGATAAGTACGGGTGGCACAATCTCCCCCTAAACAAGACCTCAAAGGCGACTCTTCAAATGACAAATGGCGAATCTTTTTAACAGAATCGGCATCTTGAGTGCCTGCGGCTATGGCTGTGGCTGTGGCTGTGGCAGCAGCCTTAACCCCTTGTTCAAGTAGATCCAAAGCTTTCAAATAACCACTCTCCGAAGATAAACCTGTCGGAGCTGGCACGCCTAAATCTTTTAAAACAGCTCTAAAGCCATTTTCAAAGCCCAGTTCAAGCGCAAATTGCTCCCGAGTCTCTAATACTTTACGAAAAGCTTGAATTAGCTCAATCCCATTTTCACTTTTAAATTCAACCTGAAGCTGCAGATCTTGATACCCAAGCGTATGTATTAAATCAATAATGGCCCGAGAAATCGGTCCGAAATCTTTACCATTAGATTTTAAAACTTCTCGTTCAGCAGATAAGATCCGGACCAGGGCATATGTGCGTTCTTTTATAGGAATAGATGAATCCAATAATTTTATTTTAAATGAAGTAGAAATCTTAGTTTCCAGGTACTCCCGCCACTCTTCCGAGGCCTGTTTCCTGGCTTCTTTCTTACTGAGTGTTTGATCGAGTGGAGAATCCTCGTACTGAAAGATTTTTTTCCAAAGTTTTGGAGTGATATCAATATGGTAGAGGTCCCGTAATACCTCAGATACCCGACGAAACTGAATCCTAGAAAAAGACTTTAATTCTGGAGTAACCGGAAAAACCGGCCCTTCCACAATCATGTGATAATTTCGAAAAAACGCCTTAACTAGACTTGGATATTGTTTTTTGGTGTCGGCAATTTGCTGAAGCATAGTCCCTGTCACCCCATACGCGGGATCCCCGAATTTCATGCTGAGATAAACTTCAAACGCTTGTTTCTGAGAAGCATCAGATAGGTCAGGTGACAAACCTTGAGTAAATGCAGAAAAAATCTCCTCAAGGGTGTCCAGCTTGGAAGTGCTTGCCGCCGAATCAACTGTACTTTCGGTTACTTCAGTACTTTCACCTACTGCAGCTCCTTCAAATGAGTGAACAAACGGTGAGAAGAAGAGGAGAGAATAATAAAAAAGAGCAATCAAGGGAGAAAAACCGAGTTTTTTCAAGTAAGTAAATTCCTTGTCTTAGATTGTGATTAGAAGAAAATTTCAGACTCCGAGTCCAAATCCGGAGTCCGAGTCCAAATTCAAAAATTCTTCTAATTAAACAGGGCCTTGCATAAGATAAATACCGCATCGTGTCAAGAAGAGAACGACTTTCATTTGCCGCCATCCCCTATAATCTCCCGTAATCGTTGATAGTTTTTTCCGAGAATTTGGCGATATTTCTGAATGAGTGAAATCTTAGGCCCAAGGCCCCTACCCTTTAGAGGTTTTTTCACTCATTTGGAAAATATGGAACTACAGGTTACGGGAAAACCTCAGTTGCGGCGCAACTCCCCCCTCGTGGCGAGTATCAGACTTTCCGGCGTACTCTCACCTGCGCGGCCAACTCTACTCATCCCGGCCAACTCTACTCATCCCGGCCAACTCCACTCATCCCGGCCAACTCTACTCATCTGGGCCAACTCACTCATCGTGGTGACTGGAGCCCCGCAATTTCTTCTTTTGCGAATGTTTGCTTTTCGCCTCTTTACCTTTACGTTGACTCGAAAATGAAGGTTTCGTCTTCTTTCTCGCTTTAGGGATAGCGACAGCCGCCTCAATAAGTTTCTGGAATTTCTCATAACAGTCTTCACGATTCCGCGTCTGATCTCTATATCGGTCGCTAGTAATCACGATATCTCCATCAACAGTTAATTGATTATTGAGACGACCGAAGAGACGTGAACGAGTTTCTATCGGCAGGGCACTGGAGTGGAGATTCCAGCGCAGGACAGCTTTGCTATTTACCTTATTAACGTTTTGTCCTCCAGGCCCTGAGCTACGGACATAGGACAATTCAAACTCTGAATCTGGAACCGATATTTTGGATATAATTATCATCATGTTTAGCCATAATATTCTAGAAAGATGCACAAACGCAAGCTGCTGTAATTTCTTACAACTGTGGTTCGGATCGACCTGAATTATTAAATAATTAGCTATTTACTTATTTCTTAATATCGGATACTCCTTCTCCACTAAGTAGGGTAAAAATGAAAAGCATCATCAAGTATAATAAGTGGAAATTTTGGTTATCCAGCCTTTTATTATTGTCAATAATCGGCAACGAGTCTCATGCAGGTAAGCGAAAACCGAAGCCGGAACAAGAACCTTCCTCAAACTATTCAGCTCACAAGAGCAACACCTCTTGCACTCCAAAAGCGCCCAAAGTACCGAGAAATTTCAGGATCTTCAATGCTGAAGAAGCCCAAAAGATTTTTGACGACATTCAGAATATAAAAACGATCCCCTTCGCCTACTTCCGAGAAGGCTGTTTCGCGCGAGCCCATGAGGTCTCAGATCGACTCCGACAAGTGGGAATTGAGTCCAAGAAAGTTTGGGTTTTTTCGGAGTTAAACACCATTCAACCTAAAAAATATCCAACCGCCCGCTGGAGCCATCATGTTGCGCCCGTAATCCCGGTTCGCGACAAGGATGGAGAAGTGAAATGGAAAGTCATTGACCCTACACTCTTGTCCACTATTTCAACGGTGGAACAATGGTTAGGAGAGATGAACCTCTCCCTAGAGGAAGAAGTGGTTTATTCCACCAGATCAGAATATCTAAGGAGTGATCTTGCTTTTGGGGCTTCCTGTGATGAGGAAGAAAGTGACCTACAGATAGCTCGCGCGGTAAACGAACGACATTTAGAGCTGCTTTTGACGGGACGAGATTGCGAAATAGAAACATCTGGTGCCTATTTTTTCTTCTAAAAATGTCTCTTGATGGACGCTTGACAGTAGTTGATCAGATTAATCATATTTATAAGAAAAACCCAATTTTTTTTGCTAAATCAGCGCTCTAAATCTTAGGTGTCCGAAACCAAAAAAATGGGGCTTTTTAGGTCCTGTTTTAGGACAAATCGCCCCAACTAATGCGACTAGATGAGAGCCAAATCCACCTTCACTATTAAATAACCTATCCTAAAAATAGAGATTGCCTAGTGGCTCTCCATCCAGATTGTGAAAAGCAAAAACGCGAAAAAGAAGACACAGAGGCACTCTGAGCATCTTCTCCTGATAATAAAGGTCTGATTCTATCAACCAGCCAAAACAAAGAACAATGTTTTTGAAACAGATTTTAGGCTTAAATCCTGCTCTTATTAAATTTGGCCTAGCCGTTGCAATACCTCTTCGCCATATGAAAATTACGACAAAAAACTTCCTAAGTGTGCTTCCACTCTTTGCAACTGTCAGTCTATCTTCACTCGCCTTTGCCCAAACTAATGGCGAACACCAAGAAGAGAAGGTGCAGGTTGAAAAAAAATCCGACAAGGTTGTGGATGTAAAGAAACCAAACAAACATCGACATGCAAAAAAAGTAAGCAAAGATCAAGATGTAAAGAAAGCAGACAACAATCTAGATGCTAAGAATGCTGACAAGGATCTAGATGCCAAAAAAGCTGACATGGATTTAGATGCGAAGAAAGCTGATCGAGATCTAAACGGCAAAAAAGCAGATAGAGATCTAGATGCAAGAAAGGTAGACAGGGATCTGGATGCAAGAAAAATAGATCGGGACAGAGATTTAGACAGCAGAAAAGCAGACAGGGAACTAGATGGCAGAAAAGTAGACAGGGAACTAGATGGCAGAAAAGCAGACAGGGAACTAGATGGCAGAAAAGTAGACAGGGAACTAGATGGCAGAAAAGTAGACAGGGAACTAGATGGCAGAAAAGTAGACAGAGATCTAGATGCAAGAAAAGTAG
>JBDSKY010000078.1:0-4741 GCA_039916675.1 Bdellovibrionia bacterium | reverse complement strand
CCGAGTTAGTTTTTGTATAGTTTCTTAAGCGTTCAGATCAGATGGGCGCTATTTCAGTAAGCTCCATCCTGGGTCTTAATTCTTCGCGGGAACGATCTAGTTTTAATGACAGCTGGACTGCCCAATCATTGTGTCCATCTGGATCGACTAAGACTAAGTGAAGTTGCCATTCCTGTCGCTCGAAGTCTTTTGTTATTGTCAGATTCTTTGGATTACGTGCCGCAGCGTCGATGCTGATCATTAAATGATCGGTGTAATAAGGTGTTAGTGCCGCTTCTAAACTTTTGGGCGTCCAGCTTTTTTCTTGCGTCAAGTCTTGGGGAATAAGGATTTCCAAGGCCACCTCGTATTTTTTTGCGGAAAGGGCTTTTAGAAACCGGAAAGTTTCGTTTCGAACAAGTATTGTAAATGCTTTTTGATCACGGGTAATATCTTCCAAAGAAGGCAAAGCGGGCGCTTTTGTATCGGCCGTGGCATTTGAGATAGAGGAGGCCGGATTTCGAATCCTTTCCCATTCTTCAAGGAGGCTAGAGTCCACTTGTTTCAGGATGGCGCCCATATAGAGAGTAATGGCATTGAGCTCGTCGTTTTTTGCAGTTTCCGGTACTGTTTGCACCAAGACCTTATAAACATCTGAGATATATCTGAGCAAGATGCCTTCGATCCGATGCAGTTGATATTCGCGAATGTATTCGGCGAAAGTATGACAATTTTCGTAAATTTCTCGTGCTACGGACTTAGGTCTAATGTTCTCATTCCCTACCCAGGGATGGAGAGCAGAAAATTCATTAAAGGTGGAATAGATAAATTCTCGCCTTGGTTTTGGATACTCAAGTTTTTCTAATTCTGCGATTCGTTCGTCGTACTCGATACCCTCCAGCTTCATTTCATACATTTTCTCGGTCTTGATGCGATCTAGCTGTTTTCTGAGAATCAGGTCAGGGTTTTCAAGTATGGATTCGACGAGAGTGAGGACATCTAGCGCATATTCTGGATGTTCTGGATCTAGCAGCTTCAGTGTATCCAAGAGGTAAAGCGATAGCGCGTGATTCAAAGAGAAATCTTCTTGAAGATCTACGTTGACCCTTAAAGGATTCAATTCGATGATTTTTCTCTCAACCAATGAACGGAAAAGTTGGAATGCCAATCGACGGTGCTGCTTTTTAGCAAGGGGCGTCTCATGCGAATCTCGGATAAGTTGGCGAAGTGCTGAGCATCCGTCTTCGTCTTCTCGACTTAACATTAAAAGAAGCATGGAATGAGATACTTTGAAGCGAGAAACCAATGCCTCTGGTTCACCAGATACGAGCTTTTTAAAGGTCTCTTCAGTCCAGGGGACAAAACCTTTTTCCGGTGGTTTGCGTTTAACGAGTTTTTTTAATTTTTTAGCATCGCCGGCGGCTTTTTGCTCCTGGCGAATGTTATCGATGATGTGCTCGGGAGCTTGGGCTACAACAAAGCCTTCATTGTCATATCCTTTGCGTCCGGCTCTACCACTGATCTGCCGAAAATCGCGAACAGTAAGGATGGAGACTTTTTCCCCATTATACTTGCAAAGCTTCGTTAATAAGACGGTTCGAATGGGAATGTTTACGCCCACTCCCAAGGTGTCAGTTCCACAAATAATTTTAAGCAGCCCTTGTTGGGCCAAGCGCTCTACAAGGATGCGATACTTGGGCAGTAACCCAGCATGGTGCAGGCCTACTCCGTGCTTGAGTAATTTCTGTATTTCTTTGCCATAAGGACTTGTGAACTGAGTGCCTTCTAGCTGTTTAACAAGGACAGATTTTTCATCTCGGGTGCAATAATCTGTACTTAGAAGATTCTGAGCTTCCTCTGCGCATTCTCTTTGAGAGAAACAAACTTGGTAAACTGGGAATTTATCTTTTTCGATTAATTTCTGAACAGTTTCGTGAAGAGGAGTTTCTGAATATTCATAAGAAAGTGGGACGGGGCGATCAAAGGATTGGATTAACGCGGTTTCCCGATGGTTCAGTCTAGTCAATTCTGTTTGAAAGAAACTTGTATCTCCCAACGTCGCAGACATTAATAGAAAACGACTCTGGGGTAAGGTCAGCAGCGGAATCTGCCAAGCAACCCCTCTGTCTCGATCAGAATAATAGTGAAATTCATCCACAATGACATCTTGAATATCTGTTTTTGATCCCGATCTAAGAGCTTGATTCGCCAGGATCTCCGCCGTACAGCATAAAATTTTAGCTTCTGGATTCACTGATGCGTCTCCAGTAATCATTCCTACCTGGTCAGGGCCGAAATCTCGGCAGAGAGTTAAAAATTTTTCATTTACCAAGGCTTTGATCGGGCATGTATAGACGGATCGTTTGTTTGTCGCGATAGAATTGAAATGGAGAGAAGTCGCAACTAGGGATTTGCCAGAACCGGTTGGTGTATTTAAAATGACGTTTTTCCCGGCATAGAGCTCTAGCACTGCCTCTTCTTGAGCGGGATAGAGTTCAAGCTCACGCTCGCGTACAAAATCCAGGAAACGATCCAAAATAACCGAGCTATCCGCTTCTTCTTCAGGAATACGAGAGTAAAGGGGCCACTTCATAAAATGTAAGTATCTCGCAAGAGAGGTGGCTGCAAGCCTGAATTTTTAGATTAAATGGCTGTAAAAACCGTGGTTTCTTTGAGAAACTAGTGAGTTATATGCCGTTTCTAAGAGCTAGATGGAATATCTATTTTGGATTCATTGGGTTTTTACAGATAGCTCTCTACTTGGGTGGTCTGCAGGCCGCTGCGAAGACCTTACCTATGGAAGTGCCGGTGGCCCAGGTCGTTTCGATCGAAGGTGCCCAATCCCTTGAAGTGCAGAAGGCAAATGTAGGTCGGCAGGTGCAGGCAGGGTCCCCATTGGAGAACGGTGATAAAATAACCACTCCAGGGCAAACTGCTGTGGTTATCAAGTATGCGGATGGTTCCACGCTCACAGTAGGCCCGGATTCAGAATTTCAGATAGAAGATCATATTGACGGGACCCAATGGAATCGCCTGAAGAGTGGAATGGTGAGGGGCCTAATTACTAAGCCTCCCATTCCAATATCGAAAGCCAAATTTCTCATACGGACCCGGGCCGCTGTTTTAGGAGTTCGAGGTACGGATTTTGTGATGGCGCTGGATTCTCTCACTAACACTGCGCAGGTTCATACTTTGGAAGGCAGTGTGGAGGTAGCGTTGAATGAGGAAGCCCTACTACGGGGCAACGGCACGATTGTCGGTGACGGGAAATTTATAGATGCAGGCTCTGGCAAGCTTGAAGTTCCTGAGTCTTTCAATAAAAAAGAGTTTTTAAAATCTTTTGAAGCGGGAATGCCCTCTCCCGGAGAAGCAAAGATTTTAAAGACTGGAGGGGGGGCAGAAAATGGCCCAATTGCTATCAGCAATGGTTTAGTGAAGCCAGGATTTACTAAACCCAGTATTTCCCTGGAAACGGCGCCCCAGACGACTCTAGGACTTATGCCACCATTACTGGAAAAGTCTGATGCTAATGAGAAACCGAGCCATGAAGAGAAACCCCTCTTATCGGAGAATCTCAAGGAGTCTCAGGGACCGAATAGATTTCGGATAATAAATTTCCGCTTGGGAGCGTTTTTTTCCGTACTTCCAAAAGGTACTATCGTCCGTGCAGTGAGTTTGGCTTGGACACCTACCTTACCGGTTCCTTTTCTTTCTTTTCTTACGATTCGAGGTAATTTGGGGCTTAATTTTGCCCGAGACGGATCACTCAGCGGAGGCTTACTAGTAAATGAGTATCAAGTTTTTTTAAATCTAAATTTGTTACAGGTGTTCTTTGTTGAAGCTGGTATTGGAAGGCAAGTTTGGAACTCAGTGCTCCCTATCCAAGATGAGTTGCGGAGTTTTAACGCAGGGATCTTGCTGCCAAGTGGGATACTCAAGAGTATTTATTTTGGGTATCAGTACTTGAATACTGGTGTTCGTTTTGATCAATTTAAAGCGGGTGTTGAAATTTTTCTTTTTTAGATTTTATCTTGCGAACATAGCTAGTTCGAGCAAGCGTCAATGCCTTTAGCCAGTGTTAAAGATTGATTTTCCTCTTGAAAAGAGTCGGGTTCAGGAAAGAAATTTACTTTTTCATTAAATCGCACTGCAGGAATCGTCGTCAATGCTGATAAAGCCGCCAGGAAAAATAGCAAATTTGTCACTGCAGAAGCCATGGAGTTTCTCCTTGTTATGAAATTAAGTGCGAACTCGTGTGAATCGAGCGACTTGCGGTAACTGCAAATTTGGTGCTCAATATTTTATGCGGCGGCTGTATCGTGGAGAATATTATTCAGCTCTCGTTCTACGAGGTCATATTCGGACTTTAAATTAGTAATAAGATTTTCTCTCTCTTCGAAGGAGAGAGGATCGCCTTCTAGTCTTTCTAACTGAAGGCAAAGGTCAGCCATGATTTGAGCGCCAATACTTCCACAGGTTGATTTGAATCCATGGGCTTCGCGAGCCAAGAGATGTATTTCATTCTCAGCGTGAAATTTTTTAATTTTTTGAACTGAAGTCGGAGCTGTTTTGAAATATATACTTACGATTTCTGTGACTAGGTCGGGATCCCCGGCTTGCTGAATAGTTTTGAGCTCCATCAGGCGAGAGCGATCCAATGTGACTAGACCATTTTTCCCATTTGAACTTTGTTTATTATTTACAGTTGTAGCTTGCGCAGCTGCAAATATGTTCGGTGAGATTACAGCTCTTGTCCATTTTG
>JBDSKY010000077.1:0-5055 GCA_039916675.1 Bdellovibrionia bacterium | reverse complement strand
ACGGGATCCTAAACACACAGATCTTCGTATTCATTTGGAAAATTACCGAGAAAATCTATTAAGTGCGAAAGAGCTTTTTGACGCAACTCCTATTGAAAAGTTGGTCAAAAAGAAGAAATACCGGTCCCTTGGATTTGCCCGGTTTTATCGAACTTATGAAGCTTGGCTAGAAACCTCATTGTTAGATGTGGATGCCAAAATCAAGTTAATTAACTGATTTTATTGATTAAACAGCTGGAATAGCCGGCTCCAGATCAGGTTAATTAACGAACTAGCCATTGAACTGACTATAAAAACGACACTCCTGTCAAAAAAAAATCACATTTTGCTCAATAATTGTCCATTCCCGTCCGATACTGTATCAAGGAGCAAAACGACCATGATTAATTGGGATGAGTTAAAGCATATTCACGTTATCCGAAAACTGGAAGCAATCCTCGCCCAATGGTTTAATACCGACATATTTTTTGTGGATGAAAAGGGCCAAATTCGCAACTTCGACATGAATAAGGATAACAACGAGTTCAAAAACCCTTTGAGCTCGGCTTTTTTCAAAAAGGATCGCGGCCGCCTTCTATTTAACCAAGCTATCACCGAGGCAAATGAAAAAGTTTTCAAAGGGGAGCAAACTCACCTAATGCTGAACGGCCCCGCCGGTATCGAAAAAATGTTTATCTCCCGGATATCAGTTGAGAATGAGTTTTTAGGAAGCGTGGTCGCATATTCCTATATAGAGAACGCTATCACCCCTGATGAGATCACTCGAACTCGTACATCTTTAGAGGCCTTTGGTTTGGAAGGTGAAGCGTTTGGCACCGCGCTTTCCAAACTTCGTGTTCTTTCAGAATCTGAAAAGAAATATTTTCTTGAATTGGTAGACTTAGTTGCACAAGAAATCGAAACTTTTCATACTGAAATTACGAAACGTGAAGAACGTATCAATACCTTAAATAGCCAACTCGGAAATCGCTATAGCTACGATCAAATGATCGGTAAAGCGAAGTTGATGCAGGACCTCTACAATGTCCTCGATAAAATCAAAAATTCTGAATCTACAGTTTTAGTCCAAGGCGAAAACGGAACTGGTAAGGAACTTATAGCGCGTGCGATCCATTTTAATTCTCCGCGTAAAGACTCCCAGTTTGTGACTGTCAATTGCTCGGCCTTCAATGAAAACTTGTTGGACAGTGAACTCTTCGGCCATGTCAGAGGAGCATTCACGGGCGCTATCAAAGATAAAAAAGGCTTGTTCGAAACGGCTGATAAAGGAACTCTTTTTCTTGACGAAATCGGGGACATGCAACTTTCAATGCAGGTAAAACTACTTCGAGTATTACAACAAGGAACTTTTACCCCTGTAGGGGGAACAGAGCAGAGAAAAGTAGACGTAAGAGTTGTTGCTGCTACAAACAAAGACCTCAAGGAAATGATTGAAGACGGGACATTCCGAGAAGATCTTTACTACCGAATAAACGTCATCAATCTGGTCGTGCCTCCGCTTCGAGAAAGAAAAGAAGACATTCCAGTATTAATCGACCATTTCTTAAATCGGGGCTGTAAAGAGAAGAAGCTCCCTCTGAAATCTTTCGCCAAACGGACTATGGAGAAGGTATTTGACTATCCATGGCCAGGGAATATCCGTGAATTGGAAAACGAAATAGAAAGACTCATCGTTTTAAGCGGCGAGGACGTGAGGTTACCTGCGGAGCTACTCTCCCCTCGTATTAGAGACTTTGGTGAGCAATCTAAAGTGCAGGGCTTGCGTGTAGCAGGCAAATTGAAGGACTCTCTTGAAGAACTAGAAAAAACGATGATCCGAGAAGGCTTGCGAAGGACTAATTGGAATAAAAGCCGCCTTGCAAAAGAGCTGGGAATCTCTCGCGCTGGATTAATCATGAAGGTTGAAAAGTACAAGTTAGACAAGCGTAAACTTCCGCGTCCTGGGTCCACCGAAGCGGCATAGCTTGGCCAACTATTATATATGACTATCCCAAAAACTCACGCACTATTTCGCCGTCATTAAGATAAAAGCATACTCAAAAGCGGTTTCTCTGATCCGTTCGAAACGCCCCGAAGAGCCAGCATGGCCCGATTCCATTTGAGTTTTAAACAAGAGCACGTTCTGATCAGTTTTTAAGGATCTTAATTTAGCTGCCCATTTAGCGGGCTCCCAATACTGCACCTGGGAATCTTGATATCCGGTAGTAATTAGAAGATGAGGATAAGCTTTTTTCTGGATATTATCATAAGGAGAATAGCCCTTCAGGTAGCGGTAGTAGGTTTCATCTTCAGGATTACCCCATTCATCAAGTTCAGTGGTTGCCAACGGGATCGTTCTGTCTGAGGTAGAATTCAGAACATCAACAAAAGGCACTTCCGCTATAATCCCATGATAAAGATCTGAACGCATATTCATGACTGCTCCCATAAGGAGCCCCCCTGCACTTCTCCCTCTCGCGAAGATTCTTTTGGGATCAACGTACCCTTGCCCTATCAAGGCTTCTGTACAATCGATAAAATCGGTGAAAGTGTTCTTCTTATGAAGCAGCTTACCATCTTCATACCATTGGCGTCCCTGCTCTGAACCTCCCCGCACATGAGCCAAAGCATATACAAATCCTCGATCTAAGAGACTCATGAGATCAACATCAAAATGAGGCTCCTGGCTATAACCATAGGCTCCATAAGCGTACTGTAAGAGTGGGGCCTTACTGTTAAGCTTAAGGCCCTTTTTGTATGCTATTGAAATCGGAATTAAAGTTCCATCTCGCGCAGTGGCAAAAATCCGCTTGGTTACGTATTGAGTAAGATCAAGATTCGGCACGGGTCGCTGATGTTTTAAAATACTCGTATGATTCTTAAAGTCGTATTCATAATCTGAATGAGGCTGTACCAAAGAACTATAGGTATATCGAAAAGTAACAGGTGCATAATCAACATTGGCACCAATACTCAAAGCAAAGGTAGAATCGGGGAACTCAATTATTTCAGACTTTTCAGTGGAACGGTCAATGACTCTAAGGCGACTCCGCCCATCAACTTGCTCATCCAATACTAAATGAGACTGGAAAACTTGAAATTCCTTTAATAAAGTTTCATCACGGTAGGGCAAAACCTCTGACCATTCAGACAATTGCTTTGAATCATAGGGGGCTTTCATTAACCTGTAATTCTGAGCCTGGTAATTTGTCCTAATATAAAAGCCATCGTTCCCATCTGCTAAAATATACTCATGGCCCCTTTGGCGAGGCAAGAAGACTTGAAATTCACTGTCTGGGTAATCCGCCTTTAGAATTCTCGACTCAGTAGTCGTTGTACTCATACTGTCGATAACCAGAAACTGATGAGTCAGTGTCTTAAAAAGAGTCAGAGCGAAAGTTTCATCTTTTTCGAAATAAACTTCTTTATCAGAGTGCTCACCCAATACGTGGCGTAAAACACGCTCCGCCCGAAGAGTTACTGGATTCTGTTTTACATAAAAGACAGTTCGATTATCATTGGCCCAGACGAGATCTCCCGTCACGTTTTCAATTACATCCGGAAGCTTCTGGCCTGTTCGAAGATCCTTGAAATGAATTGAATAAAATCTTCGGCCACCAGTATCCACGGCAAATGCCACTCTACTTTGATCCAAAGACGGCTTGGGAGCTGTCCAGTCTATGAAGCTATGCCCGTGGGCAAGCTCGTTGATATCCACTACAGTTTCTTCTAAGACACTCGGCTCTACTCTTTTGATACTAGAAACTTTAGAAGTATCCAGATTCGCTTTCTTTCTGCAATAGATTGGATATTCTTTCCCTGATTCGAATCGCGAGTAATAAAGATATTCACCCAAGCGATCAGGAAGCGTTGATTCGTTTTCAGCCGTTCTGGAAGCAATTTCTTGAATTATTTTTTCTTGAAGAGATTGGGTTGGTGCCATGATTTCTTCCAAATACTCATTTTCGGCACGAAGGTATTCCAAAACTTTTGGATTATCTCGCTCTTTCAACCAATGGTAGGGATCAATTCGTACGTCCCCATGCATTTCGAAACTCTCAGGTTTTCTTTCAACCATCGGAGGAGTAGTCCCTGCTAAGGCAAGAGTGTCTGTTGGAAACATCATGAGTAAAGCTAAGATACCCCAAAAAGAGGTTTGGCACTTCATTCGATTCCTATAACTTATGAAATTCTGGTAAGCACCATAGAAATGAGACTCTCAAGATCCCGATGGCTCCTTTTAACTACTCTTTTTATCGCTTCTCAAAGCTTTGGAAGCCAAGCCTGGTGCAAAACGCCCATTCTTCGCCCGGGGGAAGAGCTACTTATCTTGGACGCTCCGTCAGTGGATTGTAATTCTGGCAATATTAGCGCGGACTTGCAGCTTCCTCGTAATTTTCGGTCCTCCGAGGACCCTTTCCCGCGATCGTCTCGTCGTTTTGGCACCAAAGGTTCGATTCCGAACTTAGGGGGCCTGGATACCCTGAATGCCTCCGGAAGCGCGCAGTTCTCCAAGCCTCAGCTCGTCAAAATTTTTAACCGCCTTGCGGGGAAGAATATTCTTTTTATCGATCTGCGCCAAGAGCCCCACGGATTTATCAATGAAGGAGCTATCAGCTGGTATGGCGAAAATAATGCGATCAATTCCACTAGACCGAGGGGAGAGATTGAAAAGGACGAACAAACGCGCTTGCAAAATCTACTGGCGCAAGAATCAGTTCGACTCAAAAGTTTTCTTTTCACTTCGACTACAGGTAAATGCCCAACTGGAAAACCTACCGAAGTAGCTGTCCAGCCAAAGATAGTTCATAGGGAAGAAGCTCAGCTTCAACAGTTGCAATTGACAGGCACTTACTTGAGAATCCCAACACCGGATTACCAGCGTCCCAGTGATGCAGAGGTAGATCGATTCCTGAGCCAGGTCAAAGCTCTAGATCCAAAGACTTGGATTCATTTTCACTGTGCTGCGGGTAGAGGAAGGACGACTACCTTCCTGGCGCTCTACGATATGTTTAAAAATTATTCTAAGATCTCTTTCTCAGAGATTATTGAACGACAAAAGCTTTTAGGGGGGAT
>JBDSKY010000076.1:0-6549 GCA_039916675.1 Bdellovibrionia bacterium | reverse complement strand
ATAGGCTATGATGTATGACCCCTTCCAGAGCCACAAATTGGACTTTTTCTGATGAATCCAGTGGCTGTAGTAAATGGCAATCATACTGGCTAAATAACCGAGAGTAAGAGCCAGTCCGAGACTCTGTTCGGAACCATGAAAAGTAACTAAAGCAAGGGGAGTCGTAATGGCAGAATAAATTCCGAGGAGAAGATTATCTAAAATGGTCAAAATCAACGTGACGGCAATCAGGCGGTTGTTAAAAATAATAGAAAGAGAGGCAAGCACTTCCTGAATGATAAAGCCACTATCACGAAGTGAGGAAGGAGTAATGTCTCCATCCGATGAGACGATCTTTAAATAGGGTAAAAACATAATTCCGGCGAACATAAAGATTATTCCAAGAATAGCCAGAGAATACGAAGTGCCCAGACTGTTCAAAAGAACGACTCCCGTAGCGGGCGCCGCAATGAGGGCAATTTGGTCGGCAGTTTGAACGGAAGCCTGAAAGTCGCGAAATCGCTCATTGGGATAAAGTCTGGGTCCCATCGTTTCAAATGCTATACTTGCGACTCCCCCTGCAAATCCATCGACAATTCCAAGCAGATTAAACATGAGTATCGGCAGAGAGCTTTGTTCTTGGTGAAAGGGCCCCAGTAACCAAAAAACTAGAAGGCAGGCCGCTCCACGCACAAATGATACTAAAATAAAAACCTTTTTTTCACCGATTTTATCGCAGAGAACTCCCGAAAACGGATATCCAAGCAGGCGACAAGAAAGGTGAATAAAAATAATCAATCCGGTATCCTGAATTCGCCCAACAGCTTTATAGGCAACGATCGGCAGTAAGAAATAAATAATATTTTCTGAATACCCTGATAAAAACCTCGAGCAACTTATCCACCACAGATTTGTCTTTTTCATTTTTCCTAAGGAACCATTATGTCAAAAAAATAATTTATGCTATTAATTCAACCTAAGATGCTAAACATAGATCCTGGGTTACGGGTCGGCTTGACTTACGATTTAAAATCAGAACATTTAGAAAGTGGCGCTTCGGAAGAAGAAGTTGCAGAATTCGAAGATCATGAAACGATTATAAGTCTGGGTCAGACACTGACTCAACTGGGATTTCGAGTTGATTATATTGGAAATATTTTTGCTCTTGTCGGAAGACTAGCTAATGGACACCGTTGGGACTTTGTCTTCAATATCGCCGAAGGAGTTCATGGACTGGCAAGAGAGACTCAAATTCCATGCCTCCTAGATGCCTATCAAATTCCATACGTGTTTTCTGAATCTTCTACTCTCTGCGTGAGTTTGAACAAAGCTATTTGTAAGCAAATCGTAATAGCCTCGGCTGTTCCTACAGCAGATTTTTTTGTCGTAACTGCCCTCGAAGATTTAGAAGGGTGTCATCTCAAATTTCCACTGTTTTTAAAGCCAGTGGCTGAAGGAACTGGGAAGGGAATAAGCAGCAAGTCAAAGGTAACCCATCGAGATGATTTGTGGGAACAATGTTCTTTTCTTTTAAAACGCTTCCAACAGCCTGTTCTGATTGAAACTTATCTTTCTGGTGCCGAATATACGGTTGGCATTGTTGGGACTGGTAAAGTAGCTCAGGTGGTCGGTGTGATGGAGGTTCAATTCACCGATAATACTGATCATAAGTTTTATTCTTTTATTAATAAAAAAGAATTCAAAAAACGCGTTACTTATAATCTAGCAAGCAAGGAAATTGAGAAATCAGTGGGTAACGTGGCATTGGAAGCTTGGAGGAGTCTAAAATGCAGAGACGGAGGGCGAATTGATATTCGTTTGGATGACAAGGGCATTCCAAACTTCATCGAAGTGAACCCGCTGCCTGGTTTGAATCCAGAATTCTCTGATCTAGTCATTTTGGCTCGTCTCAATGGCAAATCCTATGCCGAGCTCTTGAAGAACATCGTCAATAGCACTTTGAAGCGAGAATTTCCGAAGCTTCTTTCCGGCCTTCATGATTCACAGCAACAACAGGTGGGGGAGCAGGCACCCGCATTTGACCTCACCGCAATTCGGCCACCGGCAGATTTAATTACTCGAGGAATCTCATGACATCGCTTAAAAAAAAGGTAGCATTCACCTATAATTTGAAACTTTCTGACAGGATAGAGGAGGCTGAATTTGATTCTCGCTCCACCGTTGAAGCTATTGTGGGCGCAATTGGGTGCCTGGGATATCAAATTGAACCCATAGAAGTTTCAGGCCTAGTGTCACAAGTCATTTCAAAGCTTGAAGTCTTTAAGCCCGATCTAGTCTTCAATACGGCAGAGGGGAAGGAAGGTCGCTTTAGGGAAGCCTTTTACCCCAGTTTATTTGAACAACTCCAAATTCCTTACGCTGGATCTGACCCCTATAGCTGCCTGTTAACGCTCGACAAGGCGCTCACTAAACAGGTCCTTAAAGCACGAGGAGTGCTGACACCGCGTTGGTTGAGTGTGGCCTCTGCTGAGGATCTTAAAGATTGTGACCTTTCATTCCCTCTCATAGTTAAACCCAACTTTGAAGGAAGTTCGAAAGGAATTCAGAGTGACTCTGTAGTGGAAGATCGAGCCGAACTAGAAGCTCGAGTCCTAGATAGGCTCGATCAGTTTCCGGATGGACTTTTAGTAGAGGAGTACATTTCTGGCAAAGACATCATAGTTCCATTTCTTGAAGGGGCAAGTCCGGCAACTCTTGGAATCTTGCCTCCTTATCAATATTTATTTGATGAGAAACTGATTGGTCATCGTAAGTTTGAGATTTATGATTACGAACTCAAGAATGATCTTTCGGACGCAGTTTCAGTACAAATGGCAGACCGTTTCTCTGCTTCTGAGACGGATAAAATTCAGCGCCTTGCAAGTCATATTTCTAAAACACTGAGAATTCGCGATTTTGGTAGGATTGACTTTCGCCTTTCCAGTACTGGAGAGCTCTATTTTATTGAGATCAATGCTCTGCCCAGTCTGGAACCAGAAAGCGGAATTTTTCAAGCAGCCAAATCAGTTGGCCTCCCTAATTATTCAAGCGTTTTCGACTGCATTATAAATAGTGCCCGCAAAAGAACGAAGGCTTCCAGTTGCCAGCACTCCCTAAGCCGCGCCGCCTATAGCCAGCCCGCAAGCCAAATCTAGTCAAATTGAGAAAATCCCCGCTTACTTTCGAAAGCGGGGATTTCTATTTAAATAGATGACCCAGTCGAACCCTCGGGAATACTTAAAGTCTTTCTACCACGCACAGCGTGTTAACTCCTCCCGTGACAAACTGATTATCTGCGAAAACGGCAATCGTGCCGTCATTGCAAACATCCGTTCGGTTCCCCAGGGAGGTATTGTTTTCAATAATAGAATTGGTCGCGGTCGGCCCATTATTGATCCCCTCCCCTTGATTGTTTAATGTTTCATTTAATCTCAAGACATTGCTATCACCGTTATTAAGCCGAATTCCCGATTTTCCATTCCCGATCGAAAGATTTTTTAGATATCCCCGGCTCAATGTCATCTGCACCGCTAATCTTGATATCATTATGATGGATTCTTGCACGATTACCTTCTAGGGAAATGCCATTATCCGAAGTCTCACGGGTTTTATTATAGGCAATTTCTATTCGATCCCCGCCGGCCATGATGCCCTGGTCGTCATCGGGAATTCCTCGGATAAAATTTTCCAAAATTCTGCCATCATTACCTACATCGAGCCTGATGCCTTCATCCTCACATCTGAATAACCTATTAGCTTTGATGAGTGCGAATGCACCGGCAACCCTAATACAAGCATTATCAGTCACCAGGGCTACAAGGTTGAGACCAGAATGACATCCCGATCTCGCTTGAAGGGATCGCCGAAGGCACCGAACAAACCGGCGGCGGCCTAAAATCAGAGTTACCCCCAGTAAAACAGAAATAATGACAATCGCAGTTATATACTTAGGAGGCTGGTGCAGTAGCTGTCGCCGAGTCCAAAATTATCAGACCAATTTAGAATCATCAACTCACATCTTTAATTCCATTGGGTGGAACAACTAAAACTGGCATATTTCCCTCGAACTCCGCCTTGATTTCAGCTTTCAAAGGAGAATAGGTTCTTTCAATTTTCGTGACTCCGATTTCTTCAACTCTGCCCGTGAGCTGAAGTTTTTGTTTCTCTTTTATGACAGGAGCTGTACTTCCTGCCTGCTCTCCCGAGGATCCACGTCGCTGATTTCCCTCTACCACGGCCAAGATCTTGTTGTTTAGGAAACCGGTACCCTCGATAATAAAGGCCCCCGGCCCTTCGATACTGCTAACTTTACCAGTTACCATGACCTTTCCTCCTGCAAATCTTCCAGGATGTTTATTTAGGTCTCTTACTTTTACTTCTGTGACGGGTCTTTGACCGGCATTGCTTTCGGCGAATACCGTTGGACCAATTAGTAAAAGAGCCCCTACAATACCAAAACGAGCATAGGAATAAAAGCCATTGGATTTCATAGGACGCCATTCCTTTCAATTGATAGACATTTACTTTCGCCTGAATATCAAGCAATTCATATTCCAAAAATATCTGCCGAACGTCTTACCTTCAGTCGCTACATACATAGCACGAATAAACATGATATCCGATTAATACCTAATTAAGATATATTATAAATTTAAGTGCATATTTTTTTCGATTTCTATTTTATCTGCCGTTTCGGGGTACCATGAGAAACCGGCGGATCAACTTGAATACTTCAGCGTACTTCTATTCTCAGTTCAATTGTAGCCCAGCTCAGCTCTAAGCTTCCTGATTGAACTGGAACCAGCCTAAAGCGCACCACATATCAAAGCGAGGGGGCCAAATGCTCTAGGGAGAGTTTTGTGCTCTTCGCTTAAACAGGCCCTGTTTGTGCTTAAACACTTCGATGTTGAAATTGCCGCTTCCAGCTCGCTCTAAGCAAAAGGGTTAGCGGCTTCAATTGATCGGTAATTATTAACATCCAACTGTTAGCAATGAGTCGAACATAAAACTTAAATAAATAAGGATTAATATAAAAATGAGAATTAAAAGACAGATTTTTGCATCTTTGTTGCTGGTAAGTCTTACCCAGGTACCGGCCTATGCGCAATTCAATGGTCATAAGAATCTTGATGAATCCACAACGATACAAGGACAGGAAATTTTTTCTCTAAGTTCGCAAAGGGATATTTTGACAGATTGGAATGGTAGAAGCCTATATATCTTCGAACTAGACTCTCCAGGCCAAAGCAATTGTATAGGCTCTTGCGCAGAAGTTTGGATGCCGCTTTTAATGCCCAGTCAACGCAATTTATCAGCGAGTGGCAATGCTGATGCTTCGGCTATCGGTAGCACCACAAGAAGTGACGGTACGATGCAAATTACCTATAGAGGAATGCCTCTATACGTTTATACGCAGGATCAAAGATTGGGTGATGGTTCGGGTCAAGGTATAGAATCATTTGGTGGAAGGTGGGTACTTGTACGTCCGAATGGTTCGACTATGGAATCAGAAACAAATTCTAGTTCGTCCCCGCTTGCCCAACGGCCTAATCGGATAGGTGCAGGGGGAGAAGATAGTGGGATTATTTCATCCAACACTTGTGAAAATTGTAGCCCTTATGAGTCAAGCACAGGGCAGGCGGGTTATTATAGCAGTGACTATGGGGCTGGACGTGGTGGGTACGGTACCGGAGGCGTTGGATATGGCACTGGATATGGCTCGGGCTACGGTGAATACGGCAGTGGCTACGGCGCTGGCAACGCTGGATACGGCAGTGGCTACGGCGGGACCGGTAGTGGCTACGGTGCCTACGGCGCTGGATACGGTAGTAGTTACGGCGGGACCGGTAGTGGCTAGGGTGCCTACGGTGCTGGCAACGCTGGATACGGCAGTGGTTACGGCGGGACCGGTAGTGGTTATGGTGCCTCCGGCGCTGGCAACGTTGGGTACGGCAATGGTTACGGAGGGGCCGGTCCAGGGTACGGTGGGTATTAAGTGAATATTGATTTTCAAAAGTAGTAGTTCTCAAAGTGGCAAACCCCCGAATTAAACTAAATTCGGGGGTTTTGTGAGGTATTAGAGATGATATTATTGAATGTTTTTAATATACTGTTCTTAAGTGCCCGACTGAATATCATCTAGCATTTGTAAAGAGTTTACGGATTGTTTTGCTAAAATACATCGATTACAAAGACGCAAAAACTAAGAGAAAGTCTTCTGACAAAGATCTTACCGAATACATCCATTACGTCATCAAAAAAATTACCATGTTTTTTTGAATTGCATAAAAAAATTCAAGTCACAATAAAGTGCATGAATAAATTATTCTCAAGTTATATGAAGGCAGTCCCTTATTTATCGGCATTATTATTCACTTGAATGCCCATGCGACAGAGATATCCGCACTAGGCGGGCCTCGAATTGTTTTCATTCCCTAAAGGACAGAATATTGGAAAATCGCTTTCATTAACCTTCATCGTAAAATAAGTCGTTAAGCATGACAAACATACCTTCTCGGAGCAGTGGTCTAGTTGAATGAAATTTCCGCTTTCCATGCAAAGAAGACATAT
>JBDSKY010000075.1:0-8634 GCA_039916675.1 Bdellovibrionia bacterium | reverse complement strand
GAGTTATTGAATTTATTCGGTTTAAAAGCTTGATATTTAAGGTACTCTCGGTGGAAGTGAAGAAATTAGGACTGTATTTTAAGCGTCTTTTTTTAAGCGAAACGGGTCAAGCCACTACGGAATATATTCTTTTGCTTGCGGTGGTGGTGAGCATGTTTCTACTTTTTAAAAAAATCCTTGGTCCCTTCCTCTATCGTATAAGCAACGCAGCATCAGCAAGCATAGAGAACAAACTGGGCGGCAACCTCCATTACTTTAGAATTGGACACTGATCCCATGTGCCTGCTATGATTCGGTTTCTTAACGGTAAAGGGGGTTAAATTGGGGTTGGCTTTTCTCGCTAACTGCCTGTTAATTTGCCGGTAGAAGCTGAATTGCAGATAAGAATTGCCGATTTAAATATTTTGGGGGTTTTTGATGAGTACAAACAGAGAAATCAATTCATTCAAGTTAGAAGATCAGACTTCACGATGTGGTGGGACCAAGATTTGGACGCTGACCTTCGACATGCAGGGTGAGAAGGTAAATAAGCTCAGTAAGAAGATCGCATCAGAAGTAGACGCTCTTTTACCCCAGCTGGAAACGCTGGGAGCTGAAAGGAAAATCGACGCTCTAATTTTGATTTCCGGCAAACCAGGAAATTTTATCGCAGGTGCTGACATTGAAATGATTCGCGCTACCAAAACTTCTAAAGAGGCCGAAGAGCTTTCTCGGGAAGGCCAAAAGTTAATGAATAGATGGGAAGACCTTCCGTTCCCCACTGTAGCAGGAATTCACGGGGCAGCATTGGGCGGAGGCTTTGAATTCGCTCTTGCTTGCAGCGCGATTGTGATGTCTGACCACCCCTCTGCCAAAATTGGATTGCCCGAAGTCATGTTGGGTCTGGTTCCAGGCAGTGGCGGAACAATCCGTTTACCTAGGAAAGCAGGCTTGGCTACCGCGCTGGATATGATCCTCACTGGCAGGAACTTTTCAGGTGATAAGGCTCTTAAGCTAGGATTAATTGAAGGTTACCTTCCTAAGGAAAATTTTGAAGAATCAGTTTTGCGGTGGACTCAGACACAACTTTCAGCTTTGAAATCTCAAAAACGAATCGCAAAAGAGCCTAAGTTAGGTGGAATGGGCGGTCCGGCGGGTGGGTTTTTGGAAAAAAATATATTGATGAGGTCTTTAATTTTTAAGAAAGCCCGAGACGGTGTTTTATCTAAAACACACGGACATTATCCGGCGCCACTTGAGGCACTTGATGTTATCCAAAGTACAGGGGGTGGCTATGGGGATAGGCTTCGAGGAAAGGCCCGCACCCAAGCCCTTGCGAAAGAGGCGACTGCGTTCGGTAAGTTAGCTGCTACTGAAGTATCAAAGAATTTGATTAGACTTTTTTTTCTAACAGAAGGCGTGAAAAAATCGCAAGGCTTGCCAAATGGGCGAACTGTGAAGGAACGTCCAGTGAATACGGCCGGAGTTTTAGGTGCTGGCGTCATGGGTGGAGGAATTGCACAGTTATTTGCTGACAAAGGCATTCAAGCCAGAATGAAGGATCTGAATTCAGAAGCACTGTCATTGGGTATACAGTCGGCAGCAAAAATTTTCCAAAAGCAGGTCCAAAGAAAAAAAATCACCAAACGGCAGTACCTGCAGAAGCTCAACTATATTGCTCCTGTTTTGGACTACTCTGGATTTCATCACCTGGATTTAGTAGTAGAAGCGATTGTAGAAAATATTGATGTGAAGAAAAAAGTTTTTACAGAGCTAGAGAATCAAATCAAACCTGATTGTATTGTAGCTTCCAATACTTCTTCCCTTTCAGTATCTAAAATGCAGACCTCCCTTCAGAAACCAGAGCGTTTTGTTGGAATGCATTTTTTTAATCCAGTGAGTAAAATGCCTTTGGTCGAAGTGATTCGAGGAGAGAAAACTTCAGACGAATCCGTTTCAGCAGTCTTTCAGCTTTGCAAAAAATTGGGAAAAACTCCGATCGTCGTGAAAGATGCTCCCGGTTTCCTCGTCAATCGTCTCTTGATGACTTATTTGAATGAAGCGGTTTATCTGGCTGTGGAGGGAGTTCCTATTCCAGAGTTAGACAAAGTTTTAGTGAACTTTGGAATGCCCATGGGCCCTATGGAGCTTATTGATGAAGTGGGTGTCGATGTCGGTGAAAAAGTGTCTCATATTCTTCATGATGCCTTTGGTGCAAGGATGGAACCGGCCCCAGAAAATAGTCGGATTTCAGCCTCAGGGCGCCTAGGGAAAAAGACTGGTAAAGGTTTATACGAATACGAAGGTCCTCAAAAAACTAAAGTTTTTAATCCTCAAATTTATGAAATTTTAGGAATTAAGGAAGCGCCTCACAAGCTGGCGGAAGAAGAGATTCTGGAGCGCTGCATCCTTCCTATGATTAATGAGGCTTCCAGATGTTTGGAAGAAGGCATCGTTTCCTCGCCGGAGGAAGTTGATTTGGGAATGATAATGGGCACCGGTTTTCCACCTTTCCGGGGGGGGCTACTTCGATATGCCGATTCTTTGGGCGCGGGGACTTTAGTGAATCGTCTCAAACATTATGAAACGAAATTTGGGGAAAGATTCCGTCCCTCGAAATCGTTAGTAGCTCGGGCTGAGAATGAACAAAAATTCTACTCCTCATAATAGGGAGAAAGACAGTAATGCGCTGATTCATCTTTGGAAAAGTCCCTGGACTTCCTGGGTGGGCTTCCGATACCTCAAGTCAAAGAAGAATTCCAGATTCCTGAGTTTTATAACTCTGCTTTCAATTATGGGAGTAGGGCTGGGAGTAACGGCGATGATCGTCGTTCTTTCAGTCATGGATGGTTTTGAATCAGAACTAAAAAAAAGGATGATGTCCTCTGACCTTCATATCCTCGTTCAACCCACTCAGGAGGTTGCTAGCTTTGATAGGGGGTTTGTGGCGGCGGATGCCTTGAATCCGGCGCTTGTGGATTCTGTTTTGAAAGATAAGTCGCATCCTGTTTTAAGTTTTTCACCCGTTGTGTCGACCGAGGCCATTCTTAAGACCGGTCGAAAGGTGAGTGGGATCGTATTAAAAGGAGTCCCCGACGAACGTCTCGTCAGGCTTAAATCCCAAATTGTCGAAGCGGCTGAACCTAAGCAGCTGATCCTTCGTCGACCAGGTGAGCCGACTGTGGAACTTCCGGGGATCTTCCTAGGGCAGGAACTGGCCTACGAAATGGGACTTATTCCAGGAGATCAAGTGACCTTGATTTCTCCGACTGAATTCGAAGGTCCTGTTGAGGGCATTCCCAGGTTGAAACGGTATGCTGTTGAAGGCATTTATCATTCGGGAATGCCTGAGCAGGAACTTCATACCGTCTATGCTCGCCAAGCCCCTGTGTATTCTTTCCTGCGTAAGTCAGGTGTAGTATCCCAATGGGAAATTACGGTGAGTGACTTCTCTGAGGCACCCTCCTTGGCATCACATATTCGGGACCTCGCTCCTCAGTTCAGAGTTCAAGATTGGGTGCAGATGAATTCACACCTCTTTGCTTCGCTAAAATTAGAGAGATTGTCGATGTTTGTTATTTTAGCGTTTATCATTATAGTTGCGTCATTTAATATCGTAACTACACTTACATTAATGGTGCTGGAGAAAAAAAGGGAAATCTCGATTTTAAAGGCAATGGGAGCCAGAAACGGACAAGTAGCCGCGGTATTTTTGGCAGAAGGGGCTCTCATCGGTGGAGTGGGAGTCGGAGGCGGAATTATACTGGGGTGGTTAATTTGCCTAGGATTAAAGCGTTATGAATTTATTACTCTCCCAGATATTTATTATGATCGAACCTTGCCTGTGACCTTCGACCTGAAATACTACGTCATTGTGTCTCTTTGCGCGCTTTTGATCGTTTTGGCTGCTTGTCTTTATCCCAGCAGGAGAGCGGCAAAGCTGGATCCGTTAGAAGGCATTCGATTCGGATAGCTTTTTCAAAGCTTTGCTCGGTTTTTCAAGAATCAGATAGCTCTTTAATGCGAGAGTTTTAAAGGCTTTTCGGTGCGCTCACAAATTCCTGACAGAACCCCAGTTGAACCCTAACGCTATTATGAGGAAGTTCGTCCGATACTATCTACATGATACTTGCGGACCTTCATATGCATTCGACCTTCAGTGATGGAAAACTTACGATCCCGCAGCTCGTGGATCTTTTCGGGCAGCGAGGTTTCGGAGCGATAGCAATTACGGATCACCTCTGTGAAACCAGTACGATAATTGGTAAGGCAGCAGGTTATATAGGGCATACTTTGACCCGCGAAAGCTTCCCTCGTTATCTAGAAATTTTAAAAGAACAAGGTGAAAGAGCTTGGCGCCAGTACCAGATGCTTTTAATCCCGGGATTCGAATTGACTAAAAATTCAGTTTTCAATCACCGTTCTGCACATATTCTGGGCCTCGGAATAAGCGACTACATTCCGGCAGACGGAGACCCACGGGACTTGGCTCGAGCTATCCGCGCCCAAGGCGGAGTCGCCATTGCTGCTCACCCGGTATCTACTCGTAAGTTTGAGAAGCAAACCTATCAGCTCTGGGATCATCGTGCAGAACTGGAAAACGAATTTGATGCCTGGGAAGTCGCAAGCGGACCTTATCTCTTTCACGAAGTATTACGAAGTTCATTTCCTCTGGTCGCAAGCAGTGATTTGCATCACCCTAATCAATTGTCTTCCTGGAAAACTGTTTTTTCTTGTGAAAAAACCATACCCGCTATTTTGGAAGCCATTCGAAAGCAAAATCTGGACTTTAAATACTATGATGCCAAATGGCCTTCCCAGCGGAAAGATCTTCTTGTGCGGAGCGTTAGTTGATCGTTTTTTCTTGCTGCTTTCCAACGCCTTGTTTAATCTTTAATTATCTTAGGAGATTATATATTGAGTAGGAAATTTAAAAGCTCCGTTTGTCTTTTCATTATTACCTTTTTTTTAAATTCCACTGTTCTTTGGGCGGGCCATACTCCGACCAAACATTATTTTATATTGGTTGATGATCTTGGAGTAAAAAGTAAGGGCAAGGAATCGGATGATTTCGAGGATTTTGAAATCTTAGACGTCGCTGTAGAGGATAACTATAATTCTGTTTTAAAAATATCCGCGAAACACGGCAGTTCCAAAACAAAGCTTTTTTACATATTGTTTGAAAATCCGAAAGACTCAAAGAAGATCGAGAAATTCATGACTCTCTTTAGTAAATCCTACGATATTAGAATATTGAAGTCAGATTATTCTAAGGTAGTTGAACAAAAGTCTTCGGAAAAAGGGCTAAAGCTCATCCCGGCACACATTGTAAAGTTTTTGGATACGCATAAAGGAAAATTAATTGCCATTGAAGCTCCTATCAAGGAGTGGGAAGCGGGCCCCTCCCCATCGCCTGCTGTCGACAAGAAAGTTACTGCTGACAAGACCTCGAAAAGTCTTTTTAAAAAATTGGGTCATTCCTTTCACGGAATTTTTCACTCCTCTACAAAGCCCATCTCGCCGACTCCTCATCATTCATCTGACCCCGCATTGGACGCGGTTGAGATGTTAGAGGAGCCCTTGAAGGTTTTTCGTAAAACAGCGGAAGAGGCTCTCCTAGATCACGACCCTCACCACCTGAGTGCTTCATATTTGGCCTATTTAAAGCAAAACAAAGTCGAGCTTGAGAAGAACCAGGAATTTCTCACAAAGGCCCGGGATTACATTGTGACTGGAACCCATTATTCTCATCGAAGAGGGGCCGTCGAATGCCCTGAAGTAAAACCTGATAAGGCCAAGTCTAATCGTGAGATCTTACAAACGGTTATTGGATTTGCATCCTGTTTTGCTGACAAGTCTGACGCAGAAATACTTTTAGGCAATTGGGGAGAGGTGAATATTGATCGGGGGCAGTTCAACTCCTATGTGGATATGATCACGACCCCATTTACTTCCTACACATACATTAAAGCTCCTCTTCGTCCATTTCCAAACACAGAGGATCTAAAATCCCGAATTTTATCTGCAATATCCTCCAGCATCAGTCATTTAAATCGGATTTCAGGAGCAGTTTCTCTTCTAGAGAGTAAGGCTAAAACCGGAGAAATATCTCCACTTCATTTTATGGATCTCTTGATTTTAATACCGGAAGTGACAAAGGACCTTCAAGCCTCAATCGGATTTTTACAGGAACTTAAGGTGTTGAAAGAGGTAGATCAATCATTTTTAATTAAGTTAGATAGACTTCAACAAAGTATGACACTTTTGGAAAAGTTTTTGAAACGGGCCAAATCCAAAATTTGTTCAGATCCCTATGGCAGGGCCGAAATTATTGATTCCCTTCCCCATGCCTGCGATGAAAGTTAATGGAAATCACCGATTGATTCTGATTTTCCAGAGAAGAGCACCCAGCGGCCGGCTCAGATGGTTTGACTCTGATTTAATCTGAATCGACATGTTCAGGAAATAATAGACTGTGCCCCAGGATAGCAGAATCAAAATCATGCTACCCACCAAAATGGACCCGGTGAATTTTTCAAGCGGTTTTTTCGAGATTTCTTCAATAGTTCGATTTACCTGAGTTTTCATGTCGTCTCCATTCTTTTATGCCGCATGCCTGATCTCAAACTTTTCAAACCAATCGCGGATCACTCCGTCGATGACTTCCACTGAATTTCTGGGATGGTGGGAATCTCCCTCAAAAGTACTTATGCTTCCTCGGAATTCGAATTTCCAGTCTTGTCCATTTGAACTATAAATCTTCGCACTCATGAGGTTTTCGATACGCTCTAGATAGCTGTCGCTTTGATCCTCCTTGAACTCCGGTAGCAGTACCAAATACACTCCCTCTTGATACTCTGTCACGGCGTCAGAGCGGCGAATGGACTGGGACCAGGCCAGGAAAATTTCTGAATGGATTTGAGATTGAACACTGAGTGGAAGTCCTTTAACTTTATCCGAGTAGTTATCCAGGACAAAGGCGGCTACGGAGAATCCGGATTTGTGCCTGAAACAGCGGTCAATTTCATAATCCAGCATTTTTTTAAATTCAGGAAATCCACCGTGAACCATTGAATAATATCCGAAAAACTCGCCACGATTGGTCATCAAGGAGGTAAAAGTTCCATCGTCTTGAATATTCCCGTTTTTCATGAAAAGAATTCGGTCGGCATTCTTTAATGCCGAGGCATGTTGCCCTACGGTGATGACAGTTCGACGTTCCAACATATTTCGGATAGATTTCTGAATTAGATAATCAGTGATTAGATCAAAATCTGAGGTGACTTCGTCTAAAATGAGAATACGTGGATCAACCAATAATGCCCGCGCGATTGCAATTCTCTGACGTTCTCCTCTGGATAGCTCCACTTCATGACGTAGAAAAGTATCAAGGCCGTTCGGAAATTTTTCGAACCATTCCCAAAGAGCGGCGTCTTTGATTGCTTGAATGATCTCGTTGTCTGAGGCATTTGTGTTTCCATAGGCAATATTGTCACGGATGGTACCTGACAGGATTCCCTGATCTCGATCCACACAAACAATTGAAGTTCTTAGCGTAGTTCTTGAATAGTTCTGCAGCGGCTGTCCATCCACGAGTATTGATCCCTCACTAGGTTTTTCGTTTCCTAGCAGGAGTTGAATGAGTGTACTTTTTCCAGAGCCGTTATCGCCCGCAAGGGTGATATAGGAATTCGGGGCAAATTCCAAATTTAGATTACGAAAGATTGGCTTATTATCCGAGTAGCCGAAATACAAATTTCTTACATCTATCTGACCTATGTGAATTTCTTTCTGGTTGCCAAACCCCACGGAATTTGCCTCTTCCGATTCGGCGGGCCAACCGAATACTTCATGAATCCTACGCAAAGAGGCCATTCCAGTTCGAAACCGTCCAAACTGCTGACTTAGACTGAAAAGGGGCTGGCGTATTTGCCCGAAAAGTAGCAGCAGGGCAAGTAAATCCCCGACTGTAAGGCGGCCCCCAATAACTCCTCGCCCCAGAAACCAGATTACGAAGATGTTCCAAAGATCAAATCCCAATACACTGTTCAGGGAAAAAACTGATTTTAAAACTCGGTCCTGTATTCCCAACGCATACTGCTGACGGACAATTCCCTCGAAGGATCTCAGCTCCTGCTGCTCAGCTCTGAAGGCCTTGATCATTCCCATTCGTCGGAATGCCGCCTGTAAAGATTCGATCATATTTGACTTTAGATGGGTGAGGCGATCTCGGACGATTCCCAGCTCATTTTTGAAAAGGTAACGTGATGTTACTGAATTCGATTGGTTCTGGAAAGAAACTTCCTAGCGATCCGACTGAGCTTGCCTGGGACAATATTCGTAGGAACGTGGCTCGAATTCAGAAAGAGAGTTTGCTAATCCGGACACGAGTGCAGGAGAAGCGCTTCAAAGTTGTGGGCGCTATTTATGATTTAGCCAAAGGTATCGTCACCTTCGATACCACTCTAAAGACACCCAAGATCAAACGGGAAAACTACAAATAAAGTGAGCACCTTTTCCTGGTGGGCTTTCGACCTTTATAGTGCCCCCATGCCCTTGCATGATGTGTTTTACAATAGCGAGGCCTAGGCCAGTTCCTCCTTGTTCGCGGGATCTGCCTTTATCTACCCGGTAAAATCTTTCAAAAAGTCTAGG
>JBDSKY010000074.1:0-3379 GCA_039916675.1 Bdellovibrionia bacterium | reverse complement strand
GTCGCTTAAGGGAGTTGAATCTTCTATTTACGATCCTGTTTTTATTAGTAGCCAATTCGCCGCTATTGTCGGCGGTTTTACCAGATTTTTTTATGTCCTTCCTTTTCTCAAGGGGAAAACATTGATGACTAACGTGTTTCTTCGATTGGAGCTGGGGGGAGGTTCAACCAGCATGGGTTCGCCGGCCGGTCTTTTGTTACAAGGTGGCGCTCATTTTGGTGTAGAGACATATATAAATAAGTGGCTGGGAATTAGTTTAAGTTACGGTAGGACGATTGAATGGGGCAAGGAGACCTTGGCAAGTGGTAGTACGAGTGCATTCACGTCGCCATTTAAGGGTTCAACTATGTGGAATCAGGGCTCCATGGTTCTGGCATCTGTTAAAACGACCTTTTTTTAGGATTCGAGAAGAGTGCAGTATGGTGAGAATTTCATGCTAACAATAAAGTGTGTTTTAATAGAGAAGGTGCCGGGAGTGGTTCATGGTTTTGGTACTGCACAGGAACCGGTTCCTGCTTCACTGAAAGATGCTTGGGAATCTCGCCGACCCAAACATAAGCAAGTTCACCGTTGCGATTTTGTAGATGTCAAAGTCGAAGGTCAGGAATGCGGCGACGTGGACAGTCTTTTTACTTCGAGGGCAGGGCTCCCAGTAGGAGTTATGACCGCCGATTGCGTGCCGGTCCTCATGGCAAATAAGCTCGGTACCTGTATTGCTGCAATTCATGCGGGATGGCGAGGCACACGAGCCCATATTTTGAGAAAACTTTGGGTTGAGCTTCAGGCCAGAGGAGAAAATCCCCGTGATTGGGTGGCAGCGATAGGCCCATCGATAGGACCCTGCTGTTATGAGGTTAGCGAAGAGCTAGCAGGAGATTTTCTCGAAGAATTTAAGTATTTAGATTCCACGGGTAAGTTGGCAGTCCCAAGTCCTAGAAGATTAGACTTACAAAATATTAATGCCGCTGAGCTGAGAATGATTGGACTTAAAGAAGTCGATGTCCTCCGTTTTTGTACTAAATGTTCGATTAACCCATTGTTTCACAGCTATCGCCGTGAAGGTAGTGGTACTAGACAGTGGTCTATCATTAGCCGTACGGCTTAAGCGCGGCCAATAACTCTCGAAATCCTGGAGGAAGTTCTGCCTCAAATCGGAGTTTCTCACCGGTGATGGGATGTTGAAATCCAAGCACTCGCGCGTGAAGCGCTTGTCCTGGGAGTTGAAGTACTGCGGCCTTTACGTTTTCGGGCAAAGCCTGCCATTTAGGTTGTGTCTGAGAAGGGTGACCATAAACTGGATCGCCCAAAATAGAATGTCCAAGTCCCGTTAGATGAACGCGTACTTGGTGAGTCCGACCCGTTTCGAGAGTGACTTCTAACCAGGAGGCAAAAGGTTTTTTGGCTGCGTGTCCGAATTCTTCAATTTTTTTGAAATAACTAATAGCAGGGCGGCCGATTTTCACGGTCATCGACATCTTTTTTCGATCGGTAGGACTTCGTCCTAACAGACTTTCAATTTTTGTAGGTCGTAAAGTGGATACGTCTGGAGATCCATAACAGAGCGCCCAATAAGCGCGTTCGATGGCGTGTTCGGAAAAAATCTTTGAAAGCCTGAGGTGAGTTAGGTCATTTTTAGTAATGACAAGTGCACCACTTGTATTTTTATCAATACGGTGGACAATTCCTGGTCGTAGCACTCCGCCAATGCCGCTTAAGTCGCGAATGTGATGTAGGAGTGCATGTACGAGTGTGCCCTCCATTTGAGTTGTTGAAGGATGTACAGTTAAACCCGGAGGCTTGTTGACCACCAACAAATGTTCATCTTCATAAAGAATTTCGAGAGGGCGATCCTCCGCCACAAGCTCGGTGGGTAGAGGAGGTGGAAATTGAATCTCAACCAAGGCACCCGGCAATAATCTTTTATTCGCTTTCAACGGAAGGCCATTCATTGTGACAAGACCATCGTCCATCAATCGATGGAGCTGATTTCTTGTAAGGGTCGGAAGTTCTCCGTTGGTAATATTGCCCTCTTGGTTTTGAATGGCTTTTAGCAGAACCAGGTCTGATCGTTCGGACGATTCAGAAGCCTTCCAGGTCCAAGTGATGGGCTTTTTAGAAAAATAATCCATAAGAGCGATTTTCTATATCAGACTCTACTTGTTCGTCGTAGTTTTAAATCGAGTCATATAAACCGGAACCACTCTCTCTGGGACCAACTTAAGGACTTTAGCTATTTGAGTGATAAAGCCTCGAACATAAACTGGGGCTGGAAGCTTTGTGAAATTGTCTGCTTCAATAGCATGGAGGTAGGTCTTAGAAATTTTGGTGGTATTCGATAATTCCTCAATAGATATTTTATAAGCTTCCCTGATTTTCTTGAGAAACGGCCCTTGCCATTCTCCTTCGAGTTCGATTTCGCGGGCCAGCTCTGCTCCAATTTGGGGTAGTGCGGAGCGAGTCCCGTAAGAGGTTAATCGAGTTCGGCTTCTTTCACCCTCACGTGGATGATATTGGGTCTGAGCGTACACGATCGCTTGATTTTCTTCCGGAATCATTGGCAATTCGTTACTGGACGAACTGCTTGGCATGCTGAAAGGATTGGGCTCTGGGGTTTTGGCAGTGAGGCCAGTAGGGTTAAATGTTGGAGGTTGAGGAGAGGTTGCTTCTTGAAAATCGGTGGAAGGCGGGATCAGAATATCTGCTTCTTCACTGGACTGCTCCATGGGCGGTACTCGATCGATAGAGACAATGTTTTCTCCTCTTGTCTCGTGCTGTTGGTGAGCAAATGGATTATCGAGAAAGCCCTGGATTCCATGGTTTTCATCGTAGTCTTTTCGTTTCTCTCGATCCGAGAGCACGGCATAGGCGGCTTCAATATTTTTTAAAGTTTCTTCGCGCTCTTCGGGGGAAACTAGAGTGTATAGAACTAGGCTATCTCGATTGTAAGTAGCCTTGACACGAACATACGCTTCCCGAACTTCTTGGGAAGAAGCGTCGGGAGAAATATCTAGAATTTCGTAGTAGGCCCGATTTTCATCTAGTATCACGATTAAATAATACCATTCTTTTCGTCGCCGTGGTGTTTGATAAGGTTTTGTACGATTTGTTCGATGTTGGAAACTATTCCAGAATTAGGAAATTCAAGCATTAACGGTCTTTTACGGCGGATGGATTGCCAGACCGCGCTGTCGTAATCCAAGTGGCCAATATAATCCATTTCTATGCCGAAGTATTTTTTACAAACGGTCCGAATCGAGGCTCCGATGTCGACATCTGTTTGAGTCCTGGTTTGATTGACAATTAAATTGGGCCGAAATCTTTCGATTTGTCGTTTCAGTTTCGTAGCGGTTTCTGGATGAGATCTACTGACTTCTTTGAA
>JBDSKY010000073.1:0-3087 GCA_039916675.1 Bdellovibrionia bacterium | reverse complement strand
TAAGGTTGCTACCCGACGAGAGCTCAATTTGTTTGGTTCTTTCGTTGAGTTGAGCGCCAAAGCGCTTAGGCGGGGGCTCCTTCCCGGTCGTTTGGGGGGGGCTAAATCTTTCTCCTTTGATCCTTAGCCTCAAAATTATCCTTGACCAGAGGGGCTTAGTCGTCTATTTTCGGGCTCCTTCGTGTAAAAAGAGTGTGTCTAATGGCACCCTCTGTAGTGCTTTTGAGCCTTTTACGGGGGAAATTTTTGGAATTTCCGGATCGAGACAGTGAAAAGATTCGAAAACGATGGAAATAATAGGACCGCACAAAGATAGGACCAATTATGATTGGAAAGGAAAAGTAGTTCATGCCTACGATTAATCAACTCATTCGAAAGGGCCGTTCGAATAAACTTTGGAAAACAAAGTCGCCAGCCCTTGAAAGCTGCCCACAGCGTCGCGGTGTTTGTACCCGTGTTTATACCACTACTCCTAAGAAGCCTAATTCGGCTCTTCGCAAAGTGTGCCGCGTTCGATTAACGAATGGCTATGAAGTCACTTCCTATATCCCAGGCATTGGCCACAATCTGCAAGAACACTCGATCGTTTTGATCCGTGGCGGCAGAGTGAAAGATCTTCCTGGCGTTCGTTACCATACGGTTCGAGGTACTCTCGATTCTCAAGGCGTGGCTAATCGTAAGCAAAGCCGCTCTAAGTATGGTGCTAAAAAAGTTACAGCTGCAGCAGGCGCTCCAGCAGCAGCTAAAAAATAATTAATAGTTACCTAAATTTAAAGGACGATTCAAATGGGCCGTAAAAGTTTTATACGTAAACGTGAAATTCTACCAGATCCTAAATTTAACGATGTCGTAGTCGCTAAGTTCATCAGCAGTTTGCTGAAAGAGGGCAAGAAATCCACAGCCGAGAGCATTTTCTACGGCTGCGTCGATGTAATGCAGACTCGAACTGGCGAAGAAGGCCTTAAGCTTTTTAAGAAAGCTCTTGAAAATGTTAAGCCACTTCTTGAAGTTAAGTCCCGCCGTGTTGGTGGAGCTACTTACCAAGTTCCAGTAGAAGTAAAACCAGCTCGACGCCAGTCTTTGGCTTCCCGTTGGTTGATTGATTCTGCTCGTAACAGACCAGAACATTCTATGGCAGAACGCTTAGCTGGCGAAATGATTGAAGCTTCTAACGGTCGTGGCGGAGCCATGAAAAAACGTGAAGATGTTCATAAAATGGCTGAAGCTAATAAAGCTTTCGCACATTATCGTTGGTAATTGTCCACCATCAGAAATAGCGGTTTAAAATTGTGACTGCGCTCCAAGATATTCGCAACATTGGCATCATGGCCCATATTGATGCTGGTAAAACGACTACCACGGAGCGCATTCTTTATTATACCGGTAAAACTCATAAGCTAGGCGAAGTTCATGAAGGCACCACCGTCATGGACTGGATGCCGCAAGAGCAAGAGCGCGGGATAACTATTACTTCCGCCGCCACCACCTGCTTTTGGCAAAATCACCGAATCAATATTATTGATACTCCAGGACATGTAGACTTTACAATTGAAGTCGAACGGTCTCTCCGCGTATTAGACGGCGCCGTTGCAGTGTTTTCTGCAGTTGAGGGCGTAGAGCCACAATCAGAAACCGTCTGGCGTCAGGCAAATAAATACCACGTACCAAGACTTGTCTTTATTAATAAAATGGACCGCACAGGTGCCGATTTTTTTGATGTAGTGGCGCAGATTCAAGAGCGTCTCAAGGCACGCCCGGTTTGCCTTCAACTCCCTATCGGTAGTGAAGATACATTTAAGGGTTTAGTGGATTTAGTAGAGATGACTGCTTTGATTTGGAAATCTGATGGATTGGGAGCTTCCTTTGAAGTTCAGGCGATTCCAGATGACTTGCTCTCAATATCTCAGGAGTATCGTGATAAGTTAGTCGAAGCCGCTGCAGAGTTCGATGAGCAACTTACAGACAAATATATAAATGGAGAAGCTGTAAGCGTTGAAGAATTACGTCGCGCGATTCGTAAGGGCTGTCTGGCTATTCAGCTTATACCTGTAACTTGTGGTGCTAGTTTCAAAAACAAAGGTGTCCAACCCATGTTGGATGCTATTGTGAATTATTTGCCCTCTCCTCTGGATAAGCCTCCTGTTGAAGGCAAGGATCCGTCCGATCTCGATAAAGTTTTAACTCGCAAATGTAGCTTAGATGAGCCCTTCTCCGCTCTTGCTTTTAAGATCATGAATGACTCTTTCGTAGGTCAATTGGTTTATTTCCGGGTTTATTCCGGCAAGATCGATTCTGGCGCTATGGTCTATAATTCCGCTAAAGGTAAAAAAGAGAGATTGGGACGATTGTTACAAATGCACGCCAATAAGCGTGAGGATGTTACAACAGCAGTCGCGGGTGAAATTGTAGCCGCTGTTGGATTGCGTTTCACTACTACTGGCGACACTCTTTGCACTGAAGCAAAGCCAATTTTGTTAGAAAAAATCGAATTTCCAGAGCCTGTGATCTCCATCGCTATAGAGCCTAAAACTAAAGTCGATCAGGAAAAATTGGCAACCGCGCTGTCAAGGTTGGCAATGGAGGATCCTTCGTTTCGAGTTCATTCCAATGAAGATACGGGCCAGACAATTATTAGTGGAATGGGAGAACTTCATTTAGAGATCATCGTGGATCGAATGAAGCGCGAGTTCAAAGTGGATGGTAATGTTGGCCAACCCCAGGTTTCGTATAAAGAGACTATTTCAGGCTCCGCCAAAGGTGAAGGAAAGTTCATTAGACAGGCGACCGGTAGAGGCCAGTACGGGCATTGTATAATTCGTTTGGAAGCTCAGGAGCGCGGCAAAGGGTATGCTTTTGTGAATTCCGTACGCGAGGGCGCTATTCCGAAAGAGTTTATTCCTGCAGTAGATAAAGGAATCCAAGAATCTATGTTAGGCGGCGTGATTGCCGGATATCCTCTTGTAGATATTAAGGCTACGCTTTTGGATGGTTCATTTCACGAGACGGATTCTACAGAAATTGCCTTTAAGATCGCAGCGTCTATGGCTTTTAAAGATGCGGCTCTTAAAGCGACTCCGGTAATCTTGG
>JBDSKY010000072.1:0-5292 GCA_039916675.1 Bdellovibrionia bacterium | reverse complement strand
GGCAAGACCGCGTTCACCATCTCCATCCAACACCAAAACTTTAGGCGAAATAAAAGCCAAGTTCAGCTCGCTTTTTTCTGATCATTTGAGCGATCGTCTAGCGGCGCAAAATTCAATTCAAGCTGGGCGAGACTTCAAATGTTCCCTCAGTCCCCATAGAAAGTAATGATTCGTGATTTGAAATAAACTTTCCTAAAGAAGTTCGAGGTAACAATTCCAGTCGAGACCACTTACGAATTCTCTCAAACGCGACGACTCTTTGATTAAATATTTCTATAAGTGCCGAAGCACATTCGTTTGTGAGAGAACGATCCGAGACCAGGTGAATCACATGACCTAAGCGCGCATCTGGAACCGAAATTAATGCTATATCTGCTATAAGGTTGATCTCTGTTTTAATATTCTCCAATATTAAACGCAATCGAGCAAGATCAACATTCTCGCCGCCTATCTTAATAAGATCCTGCGTACGACCCAAGACTTCCAGCTTCCTACCTTCGATCGATACGATGTCCTGTGGGCTAAACCACCCATCCTCACGCGGATCCCAAACCACCGCTTCTCCCTTTGAACCAGAATACACATAAGCGGTGAAAAGAGAATCTCCCTGAATCTGAATCCTACCATCGCCACAAGGTCGAGCCGCCCAATGAGGAAGTAATTCAAGTTCAGGTGCTAAAGAGCTGTTTAGGGCAGAATCCAAACTGGAAGTGGCAATTTGTGAACAGGCTTCAGTCATGCCATAAGTAATAAGCAAGGGCCAGCCAAGTTCACGAGCTTTCAATCTTAGAGAAGGGGCAAGAGCTCCTCCTCCCACCAGCACCGCTCTCATTGAAGCAGGACTTTTTAAGCCGTTTTGAACCAGATCATAAACCTGAGCAGGAACAAGCGAGGCTAACGTAACATCATGACTAATGGCCAGACTCACAAATTCTTTTGGATCCCAAAGAGATAAGCGAACTACTTTTGCGCCGCTCAAGTAGCTTCTGGCTCGAATTCCCAACCCTCCAACATGAAAGTCAGGCAGAACATGGAGCCACACGTCTTTAGAACTAAAAGCAGTAGATTTGCTTGTGGAAACACCAGAATCACTTTTAAGATGTCGATTCACCTCAATCGCTGAAGTAAGCAACGCAGCTTTGCTGAGTGCTACCCATTTCAAATCCTGCCCTACTCCGCCGCTTGTTCCCGAACTAAGAAGGAATACATGAGCACGAAACTGGTCCGAGACTGACTCAACCAACGAGCGTAAACGCTTTGTGTCTTGTTCCGGAAGCCTTGGATTCAAATAAGCATGATTGCTTAAAGAATCCCAATCGATTGGGTTAGCGTCAATTTCACTTAAACCTGCGAAGGTGTCTAAAGTTGTTCCCATTTTAGTTCCGATAAAGCTGCGTCCATTCCGAATCCAGTCCCTTGAGGGCCTAAAAGGAAAGGGCCAGACGTTTTCATCTCTTCTGAGAAGGGATGAGATTCGTAAGCCATATGAGAAAGCAAGCCACAGGTTTCCACAACTATTTCAGGACGAATGGACGCTTGAGCTGCAACTCTAGCTGCACAAAGCTGTCCTACGGGATGATCTAAATAGCTGGTTACTACTATGGAAGCCCGAAACTTTTCAGCCAATTGAAATATAGTATCTGCCTTTTGAATAGCAGGCTTAAACACCAAAACTGAAAATGAGTGAGGTGCCAAGATACTGATCGTCTCGTCCGAAAGGCGGTCCAAGGCAAGACGAATTCCCCAGCGTCTCTGAGCTTGAGCCCAAACGCGAGGGTCGTAAACAGTGGGATCTTCGATATAGTCGATAAACTCTCGCACTTCGCCAAGATTTTCTAAAAACTCTTCGAATTGAATAGGCGACAGCCCAGCATTAAAGTCCAAACGAAGCTTAAACGACAGTTCTTTGAAAACAGGAGCAAGTGCCAAGAGAGCATTGGCCTCTTGACGCGGATGTATTCCCATTTTTATTTTAAGATGCTTAAAACCTTGTTGAGCTTTCAACTCCAAATCCGCAGCAGTCAGCTGCTGAGCATTATTTAGCAGAGCATGACTGGCGGGAATTTGTAAACCTTCCCACAGGCTTCTACCGCGCGCTCTGGCTTCACCATCCATGCGGGCGAACTCCAGGGAGCGATTTCCCAATGAAGTTGCCTTCGAACTCGTCAAACTCTTCAAGCATTCTAACTGGTCGGAAAGAGGAAGATCTCCCAGTTCAGGCCAAGGATGGCAGTCTGCATAGCCTACTATATCATCTTCGAACTGCACTTTCAGGACAGCTCCTTGACGGGGCTTGTCCGCGCTCAACCTACCCAAGGCAGCTCTAGGGGATAACTCATAGGAAGAGAAACCAATGCTACGTACTGGAACTTCTAATTGATCTGTATTGGTAATAGTCATTTAAGAATAAACCCCAAACTCAGAAATGCTCCAAACCCAAGGTGAAGAAGGGCCCCTTGAGCTAGGAATCGGTTATAAATTGCACTGGGTTCTGTCGCTCTTACTTTTTCCACAAGAGCCAAAGCCAAGGGGAAAACTAAAAGAGGCAGAAAAGCCGCCCAACGTAGACCTTGCTGAAACCAGAAGAAAGCTCCCAAAAAGGGGGCAAGGCAAAGAAGAGTAATTTCTATTTTTGCAAATTTTACCCCCCAACGCACGGCCAGAGTCTTTTTATTAGCTTTGCGATCCGTCATATTATCTCTTAAATTATTAATGGCAATCAATACTGTGGCAAGCAATCCTATTTGAGACCCTGCTATTAAAGCATTGAGCTCAAAAACTCCAGTGTTCAAATAATAAACACCGCTGATAGCTACCCACCCAAAAAAAACCAACACAAACAAATCCCCAAATCCCTTATAAGCTAAAGGAAAAGGACCGCCCGTGTAAGCATAACCTGCTACAAGGGAAAATACACCAATCGCAAAAATAGGCCAACCCCCACTATAAACTAAAGGTAAAGCCAAAGCTGCCGCAAGAACAAAACAACAAAGCCCCCCTGCTAACACATGATTAGCTCGAAGTTGGCCACTTTGAGTAGCCCTCTGGGGCCCAATCCTCTCATGAGTATCCGCACCCTTTTTAAAATCGAGAGAATCATTAATAAAATTCGTCCCAATTTGAATTAAAAGTGCAGAAAGTAAAGCCAGAAAACTCAATCCCAGCTGGACGGAACCATGGACACCAAACGCCAAGGCAGTGCCAACGACCACAGGGACCACTGCAGCGGTAAGGGTCTTAGGCCTTATTGCAAGAAACCAGACCGAAAGTTTTCCGGGGGGATCCTGGGAGTTCCTATTACCTATTTTAGTCTGGTTATTCCTCACTAGGGAAGTCTCGAAAATTGACGAAAATTCGGCTTACGTTTTTCAACAAACGCGTTCCGGCCTTCTTTCGCTTCTTCAGACATGTAATAGAGAAGTGTAGCATTTCCCGCCATATCCAAGAGACCCATTTGGCCATCACAGTCAGCATTGAGAGCAGTCTTCAAGCAACGAATTGCCAGCGGTGAATGTTCTAACATTTCACGACACCATTTCAAAGTTTCAGTTTCTAAATCATTATACGGTACTACATGGTTAATTAAGCCCATTTTTAGAGCTTCTTCGGCCGAGTATTGGCGGCAGAGGAACCAGATTTCGCGCGCTTTTTTCTGACCCACAATTCTTGCCAGGTAACTACTCCCAAGGCCTCCATCAAAGGAGCCCACTTTAGGCCCTGTCTGACCGAAACGGGCATTATCAGCAGCGATCGTCAAGTCACAGACGACTTGAAGGACATGTCCGCCGCCGATTGCATAACCTGCCACCATGGCAACTACGGGCTTCGGCAATGCTCGAATTCTCTTTTGCAAATCCAGGACGTTGAGTCTTGCGACACCATCCTTACCGACATATCCGCCATTGCCTCGGACTTTTTGATCCCCGCCTGCACAGAAGGCTTCTTTGCCTTCGCCTGTTAAAATCACAACGCCGATTGAACTTTCATCGCGACAATAGTCAAAAGCTTTCAAAAGTTCCTGAACAGTCTCAGGGCGAAATGCATTGCGTACTTCTGGGCGATTGATGGTAACTTTCGCTACTCCATCGTCAGTGCGCTCAAATTTTATGTCTTTAAATTCTTCAGAACCTGGCAAACTTCGCACTCGAATCCAATTTTCCATTTTTCTACAAGCCTCCGTTATTCAATTCTTCCAGATAATCCGCTACCGATTGAGCGAACTCCTTAGGCCTCTCCCAAGGAATCCGGTGCCCCCCTCCGGGGATAACCACGGACTTAAATCGGGGGTTCAATTCTACTGCTTCCTGAGCGATCGATCGATATTTAGCATCCTGTTCGCCCGAAATCCATAAAATGGGGACTTGAAGTTGTCGAAGGTCCGGACGTAAGTCCTTTTGGTGCCCCAAAGAGCAGTTCCGTAAGGAGTTTCCCAATCTCATACGAGAAAAATCCTTTTCATACCGAGGCGGCACCCCCCTTTCAGCGCTATCTTGATCCTTACTGAGATACTCCACACGCTGTGGCTGATGAAAAACGGCCTGGGCATCCCATTCGCTAACAACGTCGGCCCACTGCTCAGTTTCAAACTTCTGGGCCCAATTCTCGTCTGCCCTTACTCGATCCTGTCTCTCACTCATCCAACCATTTCCTTTAAAACCCAGGTTGGCAGAAACGATTATAGCAGCCGTCCAATTCTCGGGAGACTGTATCAAGGCATGAAGTGCTATTCGCCCCCCTAGTGAGTATCCTAGCAAAACCCGCGGTGAGGGCAGAGTAATGGCCTCAGCATTTATCCAATTACCCAGCTCGATCAAGCCAAAAGTTGGATCAACCTTCGAAAAGGGGCTAAATAAATCGTATTTTACACAACGAGACTCTCCAAATGAATCCCAGTCATTAGAAGTCCCAAGGAAGCCGTGCAGACAATTTAGGGTGAGCTCTAAAGACACTGGTATCTCTCCCAAAACCGCTGGGTAGCCAATTCATCAGGGATAATTTCAATGATTCTATTTTTTTCCGGAGCGTTGGCAATAGAAGCGGGTATCACATCCCACTTAAGATAGTCTAAGCTCCACAAGTCAGCTAAGGCAGAAAAGCGCAGATGATGATTATTTTGAAATTCCTGTTGAGGGAACATCTTAGCAAAAATCTTCCCTCCCCCATTGTTCATAATTACTAGGTTGACCTGGGTTTTCAAGAGCTGCGGCAAAATCCAGGGTCCCTGTAAATCGTAAAGTGCCGTAAGATCGCCAACCAAAGCCCAATTAGCAGCACCGGGCTTCGCATAACCGA
>JBDSKY010000071.1:0-3053 GCA_039916675.1 Bdellovibrionia bacterium | reverse complement strand
CTGAAGGAAGCGGAAGCGCGAATGCAGTAACGCCAACAGAAGGCACCCCAAGTTAAGAGACCTTAAAAATTTGTTTAAAGCTATCAGTCGTTTGTATGCTTTGAAATTTACTCATTTTGACTAAATTATAAGCCTCCTGATTTGCTTGCGGATCCACTATCCATACCACATGATCTATAAACCGATCAGCCCGCAGCAGCTCCTGTGTATAAGAATGGATCTTTTTTAAAACCCGAGAGCGTACCTTTCTCGTTCTTTCATACTCAACTGCGACCCGTTCCCCTTTTTTAGTCAGGTAAATGGCATCAGGGCAAAGGACCCTGGATCTAAGTCTAGTATTTTTAAGCTCTAAGGCCAAAACCCTATCTGAGGTCCAGACAATCCCCTTGCCGGAGTTTTCAACTGAAATCCTGAGATCTGTGAGTGCCGAGCAGTGCGGAAGCTCTGAAGGCTTGATCCTTTGAATGGGAATTTTTGTCTGAATCTTAAGCCTTGGGTCACATAAAAGATCGTAGGCTTTATGGGTAATTCGGTAGTAGCGGGAACCCCCAAAGGTACGAGGCAGACGTTCTAAAAATCCATGATCCACAATCCTTTTAACTCTTTTAAAAGGGTACGTAGAATCATTTGTTTTCCAGATGGCATGCCAGAGTTGTTCGACACTCATAGCGCCTTGTTCTGCCATCCACTGAAATGCTTTAAGATCATTCCCAGATATTTTAATAGGTAGCTTCTTAGACTTCTTTTGGATCGGCATATCTTAGCTCCCTGATCTTTTTTATCTCCGGCTCTATTCCTGATCCCAAGCCCCGATCCCGTCTTTAACCCTTAATCTAATGAATCAAACCAATCTAGTTTTCTCATTCCCCCTACACCTATTCTATCTCATTTTTGGCCAGTCTGGAGGTAAATTTCCTGACCACCTCCAACAATTCGTAGGGTGGGGGTGGTCAGGAAATTTACCTCCAGACTGGCCTTACAATTAACTAATTTTTTCAATATGTTACATTAATAAACTAGACGGTTATTTTTTTTGGCAAACCGCCATCGTAACCGCTATCTTAACCGCCACCTAAACCGTCTACTCGCTTAATGCCCCCTTGCGAAAGATTCCGTATCCGATTTCGCGACCAAAGATCTCATTTTGGAGCGCTCACCCGAAAGAGATTGCGAGTTGCCCAATGCCAATAGTATATATAATTTTTAAATGTCTAACCAGGATGGCGGTATCAGCAATGTATAACAGATGCACAACAATGCGATTCAAGTCTGGAATTATCTGAAATAGAGGCGGGCTCTGCCGATTAAAATTGCTCGGGCTGACTACCAATCCTCAGCTATAATTAGGTTTTTAACTTAGATTTCTATGCATAGAATTTGAAATAATTTTTTCTGCCCGATCGATCATTCTCTCAAGGGTAATATCCATGCTACCCAAATTAATTTTACCTTCGCTACCTAGAGCATTCGTTAAGTACCCAAGGCCCTCTAGAACTCCAAACCAATAAAACTCAATCGTTTTGTTCATAATAAAAAACCGAAGCACGGATCTTAGTGCAATAGAATCAGTTAAGATTTCTAACTCTTGAAGGTTCAAGTGGGAAAAATGTCCGGACGCAACATCAGTTACCAGAAGGTGAACCACCTCATGAGCAAAAGAGGAAATGGCTTTTGTCTCCCTTACACCGGAGAGGTCACTTATGGATGGACGGCCTCCGCTAACACTGCGTACCTCTAGATTTGCTACGGATGCTTTCTTTAATAAGACTTCGAAGCTTCCCATCTCTTCAGACCAATTCCGAAACAGGACAATTTTTCGGCTAATTTTTTCTCCGGTCTTTAGTACTATGGGAGGCATTATAAGCGAGGTTCCTATGCTGGCATCAGGAAGCGTAGGATGAACCCCATTCACTAAAGAGACGAGCATATTGACTGGATCACACTTGAAGCCTAAATCCTGGCACTCGGCATACACAATCTCAGGAATTAATTGCAGAATCCCCAATTCAAGCTTCCCCTCCTTTTTTAAGATATCAACGGCATCTTTGTGGACACCCAAAGTAAAAATCTCCTTCGGGGTCGACTTAAGCACGGTATATTGGTTTTCATCGAAAGCAAATATTTGGATCCCTTTTGTGTTTGAGACCTGTAATCTACTTTTTAACCTACTCCATAAATCCATAATCACTTTTTGAACCCCCGTTGTCGATGGTCCCGGTTCCAACTGGCTATCCGGGGTCAGAAAAGAAACGAATAGATTTTAGCGGGGAGAACAGACCTGTTTAGCCGACTTGACCAAATTCATATTTACATTGCCCCATATGTAGACTAGAGATTCTTTTCCCAGCAAGAGCGTATCCCACTATAGATCTAGAGCGGTAGTTTTTACTTTAACTCAAAGGGAAAGTTTCATGGAAATTTCAAAGAAATCAACTGTTTTAATATTTACTGCAATTTCAATTCTAGTCTCAATGCCTGCATTTGCAGACTATGAAGATTGTAAAAATATTCTAAGAGATGGGATCAGAGACAAAATCAACTCAAGCGACACACTGGATTTTAGACTAGCTAGGAAGCATGAGTTTTGTCGTACCGCCAGCCAGTACAAACTCGATTCCAGTGATTTTGAAACATTTGCCAGAGATTACGCAGCAAGGAACAAAGCACACAAATATAGTACAAGTGCCGGTGCTAGTTTTTCGTTAGGCATTTTTGCCCCCTCTGGCGGAGGCAACTTTGCAACTGATTCGGCAGATGACGATCTATCACTGGATGACAAGGTTAAATGGCTGAGGGCTAATGAAACCGCTGTCAGAGATTACCGGTCCAGTAATTGCGGAAAAGAGGACCAAGCTGAATCTCTTCAAACAGAAGCCATCTTATTCTCAGAAATTGCCAATCAAGGCGTGGTGGATGCTTGGCGCGTCTGCATGCTTGAAAAACTTAAAAATGGCCTTTGGGTAGAAACTCTTAAGAACGATGGTTTTTCAGATGACGAAGAGGAAGTCACATACACGGTGAATGCCTATTTTAGGTCCGAACACGGGGTGCAA
>JBDSKY010000070.1:0-5318 GCA_039916675.1 Bdellovibrionia bacterium | reverse complement strand
GAGGCTAGACTCTCGGCAAAAAGCTTTTGCATTGTTTGATAGAAATCTGAGCCTTCAATTTCATAAATCATTTCATCCAATACCGCTGAGCTCGCATAGGTCAAGTTGTGAGAGCCAAAGATGACCGTATTTTTTCCAGCTCCGGCCATTAAGATTAGTTTGCGATGCAACCAAAGGAAAGGATTGGGCGGGGATTTTGAATCCGGTTCCGCTAGCCCAAAGGCTTTTGCATTCCCTGTTTTAAGCAAATCATCTAGGTCCTGTAGTCCAGCGTACCATCCCGCAGGTAAATGAAGTGCAGAGACATAAGTATGGCTGGCTTTACTATTAGTAAATAATTCAAGTTGGACCGGATGGTCTGGCTGATTCAAAGCTTCAAGGATGCATTGCTTAAATCCGGGGTTGAGAATGGAAGCCAACGAGCAGTATTGCATGGACTGGGCACTCTTCAGTAAATTATTAACTTCATCTACAACTGGATCAGAAAGAAACTCTAACCGTTCTTTTATTGAAATTGAATTAGGCTTGCGACCCTGAGCCCGCATTTGATCTAGGAAATCATGATGAAGGAGGCGAGCGCGATAATCTTTTTGTAGGGATGCAGATTCTTTTCTCCATTCGATGAGCGAGGTAAGTTCCGCTTTTTCAGCATCAGAAAGTTCGAAATGAGGAAGAACTGGAGTTACAGAGTTTTCTCCCTGAGCGTCGTTTGGATTTGTAAGAAGGGCCGAAGGAATATCCTCTTTGACTTCCATTTTTTGTTCCCTGTGAAGGGTATTCCAAAGATTGTCAAACGCGATATTACTTTGTTCAACAAGCGGACCTTTAAAAACGAAAGCAGTATCTAACCAGTTCATGTAAATATCAGCATGTCCGCGTCCTGTTACAAAGCCAATTTTACCGTCTATAATGAGAAGTTTTTCGTGGATGCCGTCCATTGCACCCCACCCGGACTTCCACATCATCCCAGGGCCTCCTGCAAAAATATATTCTAGGTTAGGAAAATTAGCCGAAACTCTATCAAGGAAGCGGCCGACTTTGTTGAGAGGGTCAGTGACCGGTGTCATAGCTGCCGAGATCGCATATCTTATTCGTCGTCCATTTGCTGCAGCTTCTTCAAGCTTATTCAAAATGGGGAGCCCGACTTGAGTGTCCATGCGTTGATCAAAAGTAACTAAATCAATACTGGTTTTCGCGCTCTCGATTAAATCGAGGCGGAATTCCACTTCTAATTTTGGATTAGAAATTACGCGGATATCTCCCTTGCCCATTTCAACCCAATCGTAGGTTTTGGCGAATGTTGTGGAAGATTTCAATAGGAGCATCGGGAGAGCAAAAGCTAAAAGTATTGCCTTCCGAGAAATTCGATTAGACGATGTGGAAAATTGAGTAGGTAAGTTTTGCTTGAAATATTTCACCGGGCCCTTGTCTAACGCGTTGCATGTGAAATCAACATAAATCTGATTTCCGTTGCGGTTTATGCCTCCAACGTGATTTCTTGTTTGGAATAAGGAAAGACCTGTGAAAAAAAGAGGAAGGACTGAATGACCTATTTGGAGCAATTACAGCAACTTACGGAGCGTGAAAAAAAAGCTGAAGAGGGTGGCGGCAAGGAGCGCGTCGAAAAGCAGCATGCTGCTGGAAAGTTGAGTGCCCGAGAGAGAATTAGCCTCCTTCTGGATCCCGGAAGCTTCACTGAGCTTGATAAATTTGTAGTTCATCGTTGCGTCGATTTCGGTATGGCCGATTTGAAATTTCCTGGCGACGGTGTGGTCACCGGTTATGGCACCATTCAGGGACGAACAGTGTGCATTTTTTCGCAAGATTTTACGGTTTTTGGTGGAAGTTTATCTGGAGCCCATGCTTCCAAAATTTGCAAGGTCATGGATATGGCCCTCAAAATAGGTTGCCCTTTGATCGGACTGAACGACTCGGGAGGTGCTCGAATTCAAGAGGGTGTAGAAAGCCTTGGCGGTTATGCTGAGATCTTCTGGAGAAATGTTCAGTGCAGCGGTGTAATTCCTCAGATCAGCGTGATCTTAGGGCCTTGTGCCGGCGGAGCTGTTTATAGTCCTGCAATCACTGATTTCATCTTCATGGTGGAGAGCAACTCCTATATGTTCGTGACGGGTCCGGACGTGATTAAAACTGTGACTCACGAAGATGTGACGAAGGAAGCTTTAGGTGGAGCCGAAGCGCACTCCGAGAAAAGCGGAGTCTGCCATTTTATTAGTCCCACAGAGCAGGCTTGTCTTCAAGATGTTCGAAAATTGGTGGGATTTCTTCCCTCCAATAATTTGGATCAGTCCCCTCTTCCCACAGCTGAGGCAATGAATAATGCTGATCCAGTGGATCGAATGTGTTTAGAGATTCCAAAAATTCTTCCTGATGCCTCTAGTAAACCTTATGACATGAGGAATTTGATTCAGGTCGTAGTGGATGGAGGAGAGTATTTTGAAGTTCAGGCCCAAAACGCCTTAAATATTGTAGTCGGTTTTGCCAAGCTAGGTGGCAAAACCGTGGGTGTTATTGGCAATCAGCCGGCCCATCTGGCGGGCTGCTTGGATATTGCTGCTTCTTTAAAAGCAGCAAGATTTGTGCGTTTTTGTGACGCCTTTAATATTCCTCTTATTACCTTCGTCGATGTACCGGGATTTTTGCCAGGAACACAACAGGAACACGGCGGAATTATCAAGCACGGGGCTAAATTACTTTATGCCTATGCTGAGGCCACTGTTCCTAAGATCGCAGTCATTACACGTAAGGCGTACGGCGGGGCGTATGACGTAATGTCGTCTAAACATATTCGTTCTGACTTTAATTTCGCTTTTCCTACCGCCGAGATTGCAGTCATGGGGCCTGAGGGTGCGATTAATATTCTCTATCGTAAAGAAATTCAGCAGGCTGAAAAAGAAGGGACATTAAGCGAGGAAAGAACCCGACTGGCTGATCATTATCGTAATACGTTTGCGAACCCTTATAAAGCTGCTGAGCTGGGTTACATAGACGAAGTAATCCTCCCTCAAGAAACCCGTCGAGTTTTAATCAGGAGTCTGAAGGCTTTGGATGGAAAACGAGAACGAAGTCCTTCGCGTAAACATGGAAATATTCCATTATGAAACTGACAAAAAGACAACCTGTTCTTATTGCCAATCGTGGAGAAATTGCTATTCGAATTGCTCGCACATGCCGGGCATTGGGATTTCCCACAGTCGCGATTTACTCGGAGGCGGACCGGTTTGCAGAGCACGTTCGGTACTGTGATTCTGCAATCTACGTTGGAGCAGCGGCGCCTAAGGAAAGTTACCTAAACATCGAACGAGTACTTTCGGCAGCTAAGGTTTCCGGCGCTAAGTATGTTCATCCTGGGTATGGCTTTCTAAGCGAAAGAGCTAACTTTGTTGAAGCTTGTGAAGCAGCAGGCCTGATTTTTGTGGGTCCTTCTGCTCAGAATATGCGGCAAATGGGAGATAAGATTCAAGCTCGCGCGACTGTAGATCAGCTGGGCGTGCCACGTGTGCCCGGAAGTGCTGGCGCAGTTAAAGATGGCGAGGAAGCCAAGAAGTTCGCAGCTAAAACAGGTTATCCCATCCTGCTTAAGGCCGCCGCAGGTGGCGGCGGAAAGGGGATGCGTCGGGTAGATTCGGAGAGTGATATTCAATCCGCATTTGATGGCGCATCTCGAGAAGCATTGGGCGCTTTTGGCGATGGTTCCATGTATGTGGAGAAACTAATCCTTGAGCCTCACCACGTAGAAGTGCAAGTCTTTGGTGACGGTCAGGGAGGAGCGATTCATTTAGGGGAGCGAGAGTGTTCGATTCAGCGACGACATCAGAAAGTCCTCGAGGAGTCTCCTTCGCCTATTTTAAATCGATTTCCTAAAACTCGGGAGGCTATGTATGAGTCGGCCCTTAGAATCTCTAAACACATTCGTTATGCCGGGGCAGGGACCTTTGAATTCATCGTTGATGGCAAGGGTAATTATTATTTCCTGGAAATGAACACCAGACTTCAAGTTGAGCATCCAGTTACTGAGTGGGTTACAGGAGTGGATTTGGTCTCTTGGCAACTGCTGTTGGCTGCAGGAGAGTTTAAATTACCGCCCATTCCTGAGCGCCGGGGCTGTTCGATTGAAGTGAGACTCTATGCTGAGGATCCCCAAACATTTTTGCCAGCTCCTGGCAAGTTGGGATTAATTGAGCTCCCCTCCGGAGCCTTTGTTCGATCAGACACTGCTTTTATAGAACCAGGCGAAGTAAGCTTGAATTATGATCCCATGATTTCGAAAATCTCGGTCTGGGGGAATAATCGACCTGAGGCTCTCCAGCGTCTGCGTGTTGCATTGGACGAGACTCGAGTGGAGCCGCCCAAGCGACTGGATAAAACTGTGATGGGGTCGTTGAAGACGAACCTGAGTTTTTTAAAGCGCTTAGTGCGAAACTCAGTCGTTGAGTCGGGGGACACTACTACCGATTTGATTGGAAACAATTCAGATTTAACTAAATCCGCCAGTAGCGAACCGTCGTTGGAGGCGGCTCTGGCGGTGGCATTGAATCAGATACTTTCAGATACTCAAGGTGTTGGGGAGAGCTCGGGACCGCCTTCTTCAAATTGGAATCAGATTGCTAGGCGGGAAGGGGTGCGATTGTGAGTATCTTGCAGACACGAGTGGGAAGCTGGTCTTTTAAATGGAAATCTGTCCCCCGTGGTAATGAAGGAACTGCCTCGGTGGAAGTGACACAGATGAATAAAGCATCTGGCGTGATATCAAAATCTAACACACTCACTGTAAGCTGGCGCAGGGATGCCGACGGAATTCGACTCATCCTTCCAGACGGGACGCATGGTTTTGATCTTCAAGGCCAAAAGGATGACGACGGTGGTACCCAGTTTAATGTTACGAAGCGGGGCTCCCATCTTGAATGGACTGCCGTGCCTTTCGCCTATGGTGAGCGAGAAACTCAAGCTAATCAACGAGCAGGGGTTAAAAAAGCAATTCGAGTTCGGGCACAAATGCCCGGTAAGATTCTCCGAATAATGGTAGTGCCGGGACAAATGGTCGAAAAAGGCCAACCCATCGTCCTCATGGAAGCCATGAAAATGGAGAATGAAATTCGGGCTATCCAGGCTGGCAAGGTCAGTCAGGTAAAAGTAACTGAAGGCCAAGCTGTAGAAACAGGCGCCGATCTGGTATTGTTTGAAACATGACTTCGAAGAGTGAAAAGGCCAAGGGTGAGAAGCTAGATTTTCAGACTCGATCTCGAATTCCTCTCAAGGAATTGTATCAATCCGAAGATGTCCATACGGCAGCCGAGAAT
>JBDSKY010000069.1:0-7812 GCA_039916675.1 Bdellovibrionia bacterium | reverse complement strand
GGTTATCAATTTGCTCTGCCCGCAGAAGCACAGCTTGAGTTTGCCTTTCGAGGTGGGACTGAAACTGCCTTTCTGTCAGGGGCAGAACGAGAAGGTTTGGAAGAATACGTTTGGAATTCTGAGAACTCAAGCAAACAAACCCATCCGGTAAAATCTAAAAGAGCTAATGCATTTGGGGTCCATCAGAGCAGCGTTCGGGAGTGGACAATGGATTGGTATCGAGATTTTTTCCCAACAGGCGAAGAAACCGATCCACAAGGCCCCACTGAGGGTACAGACCATGTGATTCGTGGATGCGGTTGGTATCAATATCCTGCGGCTTGCCGTTCTGCTTTTCGTGGCAGCGCTGGCCCGGCTTCGGGTGCCTATTTTATTGGGTTTCGACTTCTCCGTCTTCCGAAGTCCGGCAGTCCCTCCACAGCCAACGGATAAATGAAAAGAGTGTTATGATAATTTTAATAAATAAAAGCTTAAAATTGTTGATCCTACTTATAGGGCTATTTTCTTTGGCATTGGATTCGTTAGCAGCAGAGATGGTCTATTTCAGATCCTATGATGGAAATCATTTTGCGTGTGAAAAGGTCAACCTGGCCTACAATCTCGATCATGAGAATGGAAAATTAGCCGCTATTTGTTCTGGCCTCGCACTCTCGGGTGACGAAGATGGAAAATCTGAAGAGACCGCTTTCAAACTCGACGTCGATGGCAGACTTTTTAGAAAATACATTTTGAATTTTCTCAGATACGGCAAGGTAACATTTAAGGACAATATCGACGCTGAGAATACTTTGACCATCTGTGAAGATTTGGGATTACCCTTGGCTGAGGAATACATCTGTTTGAGGGTGTTAGATAGAGAACTGCGCAGGCCCCGGATCGGGTTACTCGGATCTAGCCTGGCGGAGCTCAAAGTGGGCTCGGAAGATGCGACCGAAATAGATAAGGCTATGGGTCGTTTTGTGAAAATTTCTGGGGGAATATTTCAGATGGGGAGTCCTACTGAGGAGCCAAATCGAAGTAACGACGAAACTCAGCATGAAGTGACACTCAGTGATTTTGAGATAGGCGAAGCCGCCATAACCCAAGAAACCTACGCAAGAATTATGGGTAAGAATCCTTCATATTTTAAAACAAGAAAAACTTGTCCAAAAAGTTATAAAGTTATTAAAGTTCCCAGCGGTAAACAGATAGAGGTCTGCGCAGATCATCCGGTTGAGGAAGTCAGCTGGGATGAGACGCTTAAATTTATAAATGCGGTGAATTCTAAATTTAAAGATTCAGGCTATGAGTTCGCTCTACCTACGGAAGCACAGCTTGAATATGCATTTCGGGGGGGAACGACATCGTCATTTGTTTCAGGTGAAGAAAAATTTGGGCTGGAAGAGTATGTCTGGTATTTTGTGAATTCGGAAAATAAGTCTCACCCAGTTAGATCAAAACGTCGTAATGACTTTGGGATCTATCGGAGTAGTGTATTGGAGAGGACACAGGATTGGTTCGGAAAATATTCTCTTGATTCAGTTACTGACCCTACAGGACCGCTATCAGGTACAAGTCATATTACTCGTGGGGGAGGCTGGTACAGCCCACTAGCAGATTGTCGTTCGGCTGCGCGTCATGTCGACAGCGAAAACAAAGCCCCGGATGTTGGTTTTCGTTTGGTAAGAACTTTCAAACACTAAGATCGAACACGTTCCACACTGATAACGCCTTTTTTGCCTTCTAGAGAACTCGCAACTTTCTGAAGTTGTTTCAAATCGTTTACTTCGATGTCAAAAAGCGCAATAGCTTTCTTATCTTTGGTAGTCCGGATATTCGCAGAAGCAATATTGACGCCGCATCCTGCGATTGTCTGAGACATCAAGGCTAGCAGTCCAGGCTCATCTAGAGAGACGACTCGAACTCGAACGTGCCTTCGAATAGAGGCTTTGTCTGAGAGATTCCATTGAACCTGGATTTTTCTTTCTTCGTCAGAGTCCAGAGCTTTAGAGCAAGTGACAGCATGTACCGTGACGCCTCTTCCTCGGGTAATAAATCCTATAATACTATCGCCTGGCAATGGATTACAACAACGGCCGAAACGAATTAGAACGTCACCCAAATTTGCGACCGTAATCGCATTTTTGCTTTCGTTTCTTTTTTTTGCGGCATTGAAGACTCGCTTGAGAAAGCTTAGGTCTTCGGCTTTGGCATTTTCAATTTTCTTCTCTAAAGTCTCTTTTGGGAGAAGCTGCCGAATATACTCTTCAATGGATATTCGACCGTAGCCAACCCCGATGTACAAATCGATCAAGGTTTTCGCATTGAAGGTTTGAGCGGCTTTAAGCAGTTCTCCAGATTTTGCAAGTTTGGAGAGGGACTGAGAGTAGGGTCTGAGGGCTTTATCTAGTAGTTCTTCGCCTAGCTTCTCAGCTCGATTTCTTTCCTGATCTTTGATGAAGGCCCGGATCTTCGCCTTGGCGCGAGAGCTTTTAACAATTTTCAGCCAGTCTTTAGAAGGTGTTTGCGAAGGCGAAGTAATGATCTCCACGGTGTCGCCTGATTTCAGGCGATGTTTCAGTGGAAATATTTTGCCATTCACTTTTGCGCCAATGCATTTATTACCGACGTCGGTATGAACTGCATAGGCAAAATCTAGTGGAGTGGCCCCATGGCTTAGCTGTTTCACTTCTCCCTGAGGTGTGAAGACAAAGACGTCCTCGGCAAATAAATCTATCTTAACTGTTTCAAGGAACTCATTTGGATCCGAGAGATCTTTGTGCCACTCAAGGAGTCGGTTGATCCATTCCACATTCTCACGTGAACGACTATCGAACTTGCCTTCCTTGTATTTCCAGTGTGCCGCGATCCCGCCCTCAGCGACTTGATGCATATCCTGGGTCCTGATTTGCATTTCCACTCTCTCGCCGTGAGGACCTATCACGGTGGTGTGAAGAGACTGATAGGCATTGGCCTTAGGCATGGCAATGTAATCTTTAAATCTACCTGGCACGGGCTTATAGGCGGCATGAATGACGCCTAGAGATTTATAGCACTCAGTAATATTGTCCACTACGATACGAAAAGCGATTACGTCGAAAACCTGCTCATAGTCGGCCTTCCGCCGTTCCATTTTTTTATAAATAGAATAGAAATGTTTTGCCCGGCCGTTGACCTGAGCCTTGATGTCATATTCTTTTAGTCTTTCGTCCAGTATATCTGAGACTTCTTCAATGTATTTTTCACGTTCTTTTTTGGTCTTGGTTACTCTTTGAGCGAGCTTATAATAAACGTCTGGGTGCAAATACCTTAGGCAAAGGTCTTCTAATTCGAGCTTGATCCAGCTAATGCCCAAGCGGTTAGCGATCGGTGCGTAGATATCTAAAGTTTCTTGAGCAATGAGTTTTTGCTTGTGGGGCGCCAGGTGTTCTAGCGTCCTCATATTATTAAGACGGTCAGCTAGCTTAATCAAGATCACGCGAATGTCTTTAGCCATCGCGAGAATCATTTTACGAAAATTTTCGGCCTGCTTTTCTTCTGAAGTTTTAAAGGTGATTTTCGATAGTTTCGTAACACCATCCACAAGCTCAGCGATTGGTCTGCCAAACTGTGTTTCGATTTGCTCGAGAGTGGCGTGAGTATCTTCTACCGTATCATGGAGTAGCCCAGTAATAATGCTTGGAATATCAAGTGAAAGATCCGCCAAGGTCTGTGCGACATCGGTCGGATGAATCATATAAGGTTCGCCACTGGATCTTAGCTGACCATGATGCGCTTCTGCGGCGAATTTATAGGCTCTTCGAATCTCGTCCGAATTAGCTTCAGGGTAATAAATTGCTACCTTGCTACAAATTGTTTCGATTGTAGCGGTTGGTCGTTTGGTCATTTCGATCTCAATTTTGATTCCAGAATAATTTTTAACTCCGCGTAGGCTTGTTCTAATTCTCTATTTACTATCACGGAAGAAAAACGATGTTGTTCTTCCATTTCTACTTTAGCACGAATCATTCGTTTTTGGATCACTTCCAGCTTGTCAGTGCCACGGGCAATGAGTCGGGCTTCCAACTCCTCTAGGCTGGGTGGGGCGATAAAGATACTTAAACATTGCTCTGGGAGGGAGTTTCGTAGTTGTTCGGCGCCCTGGACGTCTATGTCCAGAAGTACGGATTTGCCTGCTTGAAATGCTTTTTCGACCATCGCTCGTGAAGTGCCGTAATAATTGTCATGAACTTGGGCCCATTCAAGAAAGCGGTTCTCTTGGATTTGGCTTTCAAATTCTTCACGCGATAAGAAGAAGTAATCCACTCCATGCCGTTCCTTTCCTCGAGGGGCCCTGGTTGTGGAAGATATGGACAAGGTTAATTTGGTCGAATAGTCAGCCAATAGTTTTTGACAGAGTGTAGTTTTCCCCGCACCGGAAGGGGCGGAAATGACGACGAGTAGATTTTGTTCTTTTTTCACAGTATCTCTTCTTGCTTTGGCGGCTTTGCTTTATCCGTCTCAAATGTATGGGCCGTTCCAGCTTAGTTTCCCGCTGTAATAGGTGCATGGGCCATAAACTTCGATCCCATTCCTCGGAACTTCTCAATCCGGTCTTTAATTAATTTATCAGGATTCTTGTTCCATGTCTTAAGCAGTGGTTCCATAGTTTCAATAAGGGCCTTACAAAGGAAATCAGCGGACTGCACCCAGTCTCGATTTGCTCCACCTTTGGGTTCGGAGATAATTCCGTCCGCCACGCCAAGTCGGGTGAGGTCAGAGGGGCTCATTTTCAGCTTTTCGCTCGCTTTTTCGGCTAGGCTGGAGTCACTCCAAAGGATGGATGCGCAGCTTTCAGGTGAGATCACTGAATAAGTACTGTACTCTTGCATAAGGACTTTATTGGCAACGCCAATCGCAAGAGCGCCGCCCGACCCTCCTTCCCCAATAACTGTGGAGATGATGGGAACCTTTAAAGTGAACATGAGTTGGATGCTTTCGGCGATCGCTTGAGATTGCCCTCGCGCTTCTGCTTCTAAACCTGGGTATGCACCGGGAGTATCTATAAAGGTCAAGATCGGCATCTTACATCGCTGAGCCAGATCCATAAGTCTCATGCACTTGCGATAGCCTTCAGGACGAGCCATCCCAAAATTACGTTCCATTTTCTGTTTAGTTGTTCGCCCTTTTTGGTGACCTAAGATGAGAACTGATGTTCGCTTTTTCGAACTGCTCGATTTTAAGTCTTTGTCCTCGATATCTCTATTTAGCGAGGGAGGCCAAGTGGCAATCCCGCCCAAAATAGCCTGGTCATCACTGAACGTTCGATCTCCGCAAAGTTCCATGAAATCGGGAAAAAGGAGATCTACATAGTCTCGAGTATAAGGACGATTAGGGTGTCGGCTGAGCTGGACTTTTTGCCAGGACGTTAAACGACCATAGGTATCGTTAATTAGAGTTGCAACTTTACTTTCCAGAATGTTGATTTCATTAGTAAAATCTACACCTTCTTGGGTAGCGAGTTCGCGCAAGTCCTGGAGTTTTTTTTCCAAATTAACAATGGGCTTTTCAAAATCGAAAAAGGCTTCCATAATCCGAAAAACTTAACATGAGTGAGTCCAATTTCAGAGAAGAAATGGCGTGCGCTCGCTAAAGTAGGGAGTATCGATGAAATTTCATGTGTTCTATTCAAGGATTGCCTTGGTCTTGAGCTTGTTGATCGGCGCTCCGGGGGCAGAAGCAGCATCTAAATCCTCCAATTTAGCCGTGACTGAGATCGAGCCAAGTTATTGTGATCCTGCAAAATTTGACGAAACTGAAATTCCCTTGGAAGGAGGAAAGGAACGAACTTCCTCTTTGGCCCGTGCACATGCTTTCCGATTGGGCAAAGTCACTTTGGTGGGACTTGGAGTAGGGGACTCTCCTGTCAAGGATGTGATCGAGCTTTCGAAGCGTCTAGCCCCTGGAAGCAAAGCGTCAAATTACTGCACTTGGTACCTGAATCATGCCAAGAGCGAAAAAGACTTAAACAAGAAATTGGCTGAAACTACTTTTGTGCATCGTGACATTGAAAAAAATCCCATTGCTTTGACTGAAGAGGAAGCTTCAACTATTTTTATGAAAACCCTCTTAACCAGCTTTGACCAGGATACCGTCAATTTTATTTCATGTGCATCCGAGCAAAATTACCTTGCCTTAGGTTGTAATGAAATGATGCATCGAGGCCCTACGGTTTTTGGGATGATCCTGGCGTTCAGCGGCTGTTCTCCCTCCCATTCTTTAGAGATCGTTGATCAAACTTGGGGTCTAAACCATGTTAAAAGAAAAGTACGCTTGGCAGTCATACAAAAGGCTTATCAATTAGGACAAGATCGTAAGGATTCTCGAAAACGACTCAGTGAAGCATTTTTATCTCATTAAAATGTATATAAAATCTTGAGACCAATCAAAGGTCCAGTTATTCTTAAGAGGTGACAGACCCTAATATACCCGAATCACCCAAGGTAACGCCAAGCGCTACAACTCCAGAAGCTGACACCCCCGAGCCGGGCACAAAAAAAAAGGGTCTAAAAGGAAAACTTCAGAAACTTTCTGTAGTTGCTGTAATTCTGAAACGAATGAAGGTGTTTTTAGAGTTTCACGGCCTCTCCATAATCAGAGAATTGTTCTCAGCGGATAAACCTACTCGCAGAATGACGATCTTTTTTATCTTAAGTTTGACCGGTTTTTTAATCTTGATGAGTTCCGTTCTTTTTAACTGCGGGAGTGCGGGGTTAGTTAAGGTTTGGGGCAAATTACAAGAGGTGGCGCGTGAGCAGAAGGAATTGGTCTACCGCCAACGGAAGAAACGGGATGATGAAGCCAGCTGGATTAAGTTGAGAAAGTTCAACTTTGATCTGAAACCCAGTTTTGGAGATCGAAAAGGGGCGAGTCATCTGGCGGAATTTGACCTTTCTGTACAAGCGGATTCTCCCGACACACGCGACTATATAGAAGAAAATATGGCACAGACGCGAAACGCGGTTTTTAGGCCTTTGGTAGGATTGGACCGTGAAACCCTCATGTCCGTAGAAGGTAAAACTAAGCTGCGCCAAAACATTATAGAGTCTCTGAATATGTGGCTGCCGGGAGGTAAAGTGCTCGACGCTTATTTTGTACGTTTTATATTTAAGTAACCGTAACCGGTAATTCGCGTTTAGCGGCAGACCTTGGACCCTTGATTTTATGCCGCTTGAGCATCTCAAAAAGGGTGCTTCTTGCGACTCCTAAGATACCTGCCGCTTTTGCACGATTACCAGAAGTAAGTTTGAGCGCCTTAAGTATCAAAACCCTTTCCATCTCTTGTAGGCTCAGTACTGAGCTCCCTAGTTCCAGTCCGGGATTATTGGAGATATTCTCCTGCGTCAGTAAGAATTCAAAAGCCTCTTCGCCGAGCAGAGGGGTAAATGTTCCGGCCATTCCAACTGCTCTTTCAACGGCATGTCGAAGTTCTCTCACATTTCCTGGCCAGGTATGGGCCTGTAGCCGCAATAAAGCCCGGGGAGACAAAATCTTATCCATTTCTGTAGTATATTTCCTCGCTAACATTTCAATATCTTCGGGGCGTGACCGGAGGTTGGGAATAGAAAGTTTAACCGAAGCTAGTCGGTAGTAAAGATCGCGTCTGAATTTTCCCTCTTCGACTAGTTTCGTTAGAGGATGATGAGTGGCAGAAATCAACCGCACATTGGCTTTTGAGACCCTATCGGCTCCGACAGGTTTGATTTCGCCATTTTCAAGGAACCTAAGCAATTTGACTTGGATATCAAGCGGCAAGTCCCCAATTTCATCCAAAAAGAGCGTTCCATTATGGGC
>JBDSKY010000068.1:0-4831 GCA_039916675.1 Bdellovibrionia bacterium | reverse complement strand
GGTTCGAACAACATTATAAGCCACGTGGAGAAAACACCCAAGAACTTCGGAAAGAGAAGGAGAAGGACGGTCGTCTATTTTAAATTCATAAATAATAATTAACGCGAATATAATATAGAGTTTGCTTTAATCCCATCTTCTAGATTTAATAAGTAGATAATCTAAATTCAGGAGATGGCTATGAACATTACTAAGATAAACCGTTTTTACGTATTGGGTTGTACATTGCTATTCCCGCTGGTTTCTTTTGCAGATAACCTCGAAGTTAATCGTGGATTTTCATCCGATGGAAGCGTCGGATCACAGTATTCCATGGGAAAGAATAGTGGAGGATCGCCCACTTCGATGGGAAGCAATAGCGGAGGATCACCTACTACGATGGGAAGTAATAGTGGAGGATCACCTACTACCATGGGAGGCAATAGCGGAGGATCACCTACTACCATGGGAAGTAATAGCGGCGGATCTCCCACTTCAATGGGCGGTAATAGCGGAGGCTCTCCTACTACCATGGGAAATAATAATGGAGGATCTCCTAGCTCTATGGGAAACAATAGCGGAGGATCGCCTACTCCGATGGGAAATAATAGTGGTGGATCGCCTAATTCCAATATAAATAATACCGGAATGGGTTCTTCCCAATATTAATTCTACGGTTGATCGGATTTTTTATCAATAGGCGCTACACTTACCTGATTTCGCCCATTTTCTTTCGAATGGTAAACTGCCTTGTCGGCAGCATTCAGCACTTCCTTCGAAGTTGCTCCGTTATTAGGAAAGCTTGCAACTCCCACACTGACTGTTAATTTGCCGAGAGGTTGAAATGAAGAAAACTCAAACTGTGTACTCTCCACTTCCTTTCGGACACGTTCAGCCAAAACGAGAGCTCCCGCAGAATCTGTCTCAGTGCAAATAACGACAAACTCTTCCCCACCATAGCGAGCGGGAAGATCAGTATTTCTACAGCAGTTCTTAAATATTTCTGAAAATTTACGTAAGAGTCGATCCCCTGCAGGATGTCCATTTCGATCGTTGTACTTCTTAAAGTGGTCGATATCAAAAAAGGCAATGCCATAAGGTACTTTAAATCTTTGGGCACGCTCATGGTCTTTTTCCAGCTGAGTCTTAAAGGATCTAAAGTTAGAAAGTCCCGTCATTTCGTCAGTTGTACTCAGAAGTTCAAGCTTGGAGTTGGCAGTTTTAAGCTCATTGAGAAGCAGCTGTACTTTGTTCTCCGCCTCTCTCCTAGCTCCAATATCTCGAACAATGACCTGGAGAATCTCCCGCTCATCCGAAAGCTTCAAAGGACAAGCCTGAATTTCTACTGTGAACGCGAGACCATTTTCACTTTTCAATGAGGCTTCAAAAACTCGAGGGTAATAACGACGCATCGCAACACGAAAGGACTTTTTCAGTTCTTCTTGCTGGGCTGGCTCAATCCACTGAAGAAAGGATTGATTAATCAGTTGCTCAGATGAAATCCCCCAGATCCGCTCGCAGGCGAAGTTAGCTTCAAGAATCGTATAAGATTGGGGATCTAAAAGGTAAGTTCCATCCGAGAGACGGTTGAACAGGTCTTGATAGGAGGCCAATGAAGATAAGGCGGTTTTTTCGTCGTCCATAAGTTAAGTATCGGAGATTTCCCCGGCCAACTTTAAGGGATTAAGGTAGCTCAACTACTCACCTAAGCTATGATCAGCATCCTTCCAAGCTCTCGCATATTCGGCAGGAAGAACCCCTCTTAGAAACGATCCTTCTTCAACATAGTCATAAATTTTATCGAAACTTAACACCTTGCCATTATTAATTCGTCGTTGAATATGATTTGGCCTTAATTCGTCAGGTGAGGAAAGACCCGCCGCAGCAATAAGTTCCAAGAAATTATGTACTGTAGAATGATGGTAGTTGGCCACACGCTGGGCTTTGGTTGGGACATCCAGACCTGCCACTTTCTCAGGATCTTGCGTCGCGACTCCAGTGGGACAGGTATTGGTATTACATTTAAGAGCTTGAATACATCCTAAAGCAAAGAGCATTCCGCGTGCTGAATTACAAAGATCCGCACCCATCGCAATTTTTGAGGCGACATTAAAACTAGTCGTGATTTTCCCGGCGGCTATAATTTTTACATGTTTTCGTAGCCCTGTACCCACCAGAGAGTTGGTAACCAAGAGTAACCCTTCATTCAAAGGAGTGCCCACAGAGTTTGAAAACTCAAGCGGTGCCGCTCCGGTTCCGCCCTCTGCCCCGTCCACTGTAATAAAATCCGGAAAAATCTCAGTTTTCAACATCGCTTTAAACAATGAAAAAAGCTCCCGTCTCTTGCCCACACAAAGCTTAATGCCTATAGGCTTACCCGCGGAGAGCGCTCTCAGCTGTCCCACAAACTTAAGCAACCCTATCGCGTCTGAAAAAGCCGTATGTCCGGGAGGAGATAAGACGTCACGGCCTTGATCGACTCCACGGATCAAAGCGATTTCCGCAGTCACTTTTGCTCCAGGCAATATCCCGCCATGGCCAGGTTTTGCGCCTTGCGATAATTTAATTTCAATCATCTTAATATTGGGAATACTCGCCCGCTTTTCAAATTTCTCCGGACTGAAGGTTCCATCGGCATTTCTACAGCCAAAGTAACCCGTGCCAATTTGCCAGGTCAAATCACCGCCAGGCTCCAAATGGTAAGGGCTTATCCCACCCTCGCCTGTGTTGTGGAGAAACCTGCCCATTTTTGCACCTTTATTTAAGGCAAGAATAGCATTTTTGCTCAGCGAACCATAACTCATGGCTGATATATTAAATACAGAAGCTGAATAAGGCTGCTTACACTCACTCCCGCCCACAAGAACCCGAGGTGCCTCTTTCAACATTGGCTTGGGATAGAGCGAGTGATTAATCCATTCATAATCAGGAGCATAAACATTAAGCTGGGTTCCGAAAGGGATTGTATCGAGCTGGCCTTTTGCTCTTTGATAAACGATTGAACGTTTCTCTCGGTCAAATGGCATTCCATCGGTATTGGACTCGATAAAATATTGAGAAATCTCGGGCCGGATAGATTCCATGAAATATCGCAGATTCCCAATTACTGGATAATTACGTCGAATCGTTTGCTTCTTTTGGAAGATATCTAACATTCCGACAATTATCAAAGGCGCAATCGTAAAATACAGGTAAAGAGCGGGACGCCAAAAAATTGATAGCAAACCCACCACAATGACAGCCAAGGAACTCGCTATTATAAATATTTTTCTCATTTATAGTAAAATTGTATCAAAACTCAAGTGTGATGGGAAATATAAAACAGGTCCCCAAAGACATCAAATATGTCTTATCACTGGTTATTCTGACCGGAAAATATTGCCTATTTAATAATAAATTTTTGAGCCGATGGGATTAGCTACAAAATTAATTCCATCTTGCGACGAGAAAAGCCATTGAAGCCATTCTGCGGTGTAGTCCTGCGGACAATCATTATTTGCAACAAGTTGAGCGTTAATATGTGAAGCATTCTCTAAACAACTAAATAGTACGTTCTTTGGCCCGTAATTTCCATAGAATCATCTGTTTTGTAAGGTCCTCGTTTGCAGAAGTGTCAAACCGTAAATGGGAGATAAATGCTCATATTCTGGTTTGATGAGTTCATGAACTCCCTTCATGTCAAGATAACTCAATTCTGCATGGCAAAATCGTGAGGTAAATTGCAATAATGATAGAGATACAATGCAGACTTTGATTAAAATCAATAAACTATCTAGAAAAGAGTTACACTTCTGCCCAATGATCTCGATTCTATGCTATATAAGGAATAGTTCAAAGAAGATTGCTGATACCTGTTAATCTGGAGATTTTAGATGAAATTATTTGACTTTGTTTACCCCAAGATTCCGACTCCGAAAGATGTATTATTGAGTTTGATTCGGCTCCCTAAAGCATTTTCAAATATCCTAAGAACCCACTTTTTAATCCTTTTGCCGCTAGTGCTAACTCAATTACTTCAACGATTCCAGGATGTAGTTGACAATCGCTTCATAAGCTCATTAGGAACTCAAGCCCTCGAAATACACAATGTTCAATTTAATTTATATTTCATCGCCCAAGAGATTGGCCTTGCTGCAGCAATTAGCGCCTTAATTTTTTGGCGTCGTAAGGAATGCATAGGTAAGCAAGGCTTTATTTTGAAGTTACATCTTTACATGCCGATAGCCATTTCAGCTATTTCGGCGGCCATCATTTATTTCTTTTTGGACAATTTAGCAAATCACTTCAGCATCGCCGAATCATTCAAAGGAACCGCTCGCATTTATTGGATTTTAGGACTTGTTAATCTAGTCTTTAGATCCATTCAAATTCCTTTGAGCGCAATCTTGATTGCCTGCGATCACCGAATTAAATGCCTTGTATTGGGGGGTGGTATTTTATTAGGAAAAATCATACTAGGCTGGACTGCTATCCATTATTTTTGGAATTCTCAAACTGACCCTGCCTCAATCTTAACGCCCATGATTATACTGGATGTTGGAGCAATTGTTATATTGCTTTTGGGCTCAATTGTCGGTATTCGGTGGATTTCTAGTTTTGTCGACGGCTGGGGAAGAATGGATCTGCGCTCCATACTTAAAGTATGGCCAGGCGAACTAGGAATAGCTGCAGTTAATTCGGCTGCTGGTATTATATTCGGGTTTCAAATAGCTATGGTCACGACGTCTCCTGGATTTTTCGTTACCTACCAGTTGGCTCTCCATTTCACCTACATCCTAGCTTTACCCGTTATTGCAGGGATGCAAATCGCAGTTAGAGATGCTTCGGCCGAACAGTCGAATGTACTGGGTAC
>JBDSKY010000067.1:0-6761 GCA_039916675.1 Bdellovibrionia bacterium | reverse complement strand
AGTGTCCTTGAAATTGATGAGATCAAGACCGTTCCAGAGGTACCGAGATCACACCCTTTCATTGAACGACTCATCGGGACGGTCAGACGTGAGCGTCTCGACACTCAGCTACGCTGGTGCAGAATGAACTGGGAGGGCCTATATTTTTCGAGATTGCTAATACGGAATTGATAGAAAATCAGGAGCCAAAGGGATTTTATCCCAATTCTCGAAGCTGCTTAATATAACGATGAGTGCGGATGTTCGGATCCTTTGGTACAGGAAAAGAATTCAGAACGCTGTTAATTAACTTTTTCGCTTCCGGCTTTCGATCTTGGACTGTCAGTGTTTTAGCCAAGAGAAATGCAGCGCGAAGTTTATTGTCGCCGTACGAAAATTCAAGGGCCCGTCGGGCTAGAGCTTCAGTTTCGCTCCATTTGCTTTGGGCCATTTTCATGGCTGCATGATTGAAATAGAAAGTGAATTCCTTTGGATAGAGTTTTTCGAAATTCTGATAAATCTTGTCGGCGGCGGTAAATTCTCCTCCCTTCCAAAGGCAGTGGGCTAGCTCTAGATTAAACCCTCGCTCTTCTCCTGATTTTATTTTTTTCCGAAACTCGGCTGCTGCTTTTAGCCACGCCTTTTGGGAGTTTTTATTGTCATGAAGTTCCTTATAGGAGCCTGCGATCAAAGTCCACAGATCGGCGTGAGTGAATTCGTCGTCCTCCATCTCTGATTCGGGTTGGGAGACAGCCTTTGTGGCTACTCGAATTAGCTCTCTTAGTTCTTCAGGAGACTTGGAAGTTTTATTACTCATCTGCACTAAAAGCGCCCGGTCTGGAGACACGAGGCTTTCATGATTCGCAGAATTAGAGGCAGTAGCATTTTTCATATAACGAAAGAATACTTGCTCGTTTCTAAACCCTACAATACGGCTAAGTTCCTTCCCATCTGGAGAAGCAAAAATCACGGTTGGATAGCCTTCTACGTTGTACTTCGTTTTCAGATCCCAAGACTCGGGGGAGTCTGAATCTAATTTCAACTTTACAAACCCAGCTGATTGTTTTTCAAACTCAGGCGAGGCGAACACTATTTCATCAAGCTGATTGCAGGGTGGACACCAGATTCCGAAAAAATCGATTAGTAGAGGTTTGCCTTTTTGGCGTGCCTCTGCAAGCGCTTCTTCGGGACGATTGAGAATGAAACCTGCGTGACCTGCCTGAACTAAGCTTTGCTTTGAGGAGTGATGAATAGAATTGAGGCTGATTGCACTTGTGTCAGTCTTTTGCTTTTGAATCTCGGATTTTTCTCCGTTCCAAGTAGTAGATACTTTGTGTTTTTCACAATAGGTTTTAGCATCGTCACAAAGGAAAAGAAGAACTTCATAGTCGGCACTGCCCATGTTTTTTATTTTAAAAAGTACCGTGTGATCATGGGCCTCGCTGGGTTTCTGCGTGAATGAAGTTCCCGCCTGCGTAACTGACATGGGTGCTTGAAGGTTAAAATGATGAAGAGCTGGTGCAGCCGCTTTTATTTCCAGAGTCCCTTTAATTTTTTTGACGGCAACATCAAAGTCAGGAGCATGGTGGGCGGTTTTATTATCTAATGCGGCTTCTCCATTCATGGGAATGAAAAAAGTAGAAATTGAGAGGACATGAACCATAGACAGCAAAGTGCGAAAGAGATTTCTCATCTCGCTTATCTATATCTTAGGGTCAATTTGAGGTTCAAGATGTATTTATAGCGATCAACTGAATGCGCATATAGAAAATGCTAGGCGCATCAAGACCTAATATAGAACTAAAAATGGAATGAACTAGCCAATCGAGTCGAAGACCCGATTAGGTCATAGGATAAGCTTTTTTCTTCAAAGCTTTCTTGCTGCGCTCAACGGCTACTTTATGAGGAGCTGGAGCTGTTCCTGCTTTGTAAGCAGTCAATTTATCATGTCTACGTGCTCTGTGTTTTACACTTAATCTCTTTGCCATAAGGGCGCAACCATAGCATGGGCTAAAATAGGGTGCAATGCATAATTCTGAATATTTGATGAGTTTATCAATTTGGCTTGGTAATTCTACGGATTTCGACCTAGGATTCATTCGGGGGAATACCAAAATGAAATACGCAAAACCTAATACGCCTGGAGCCTTAGTAGATTTTAAAGCCGAATATGGAAATTATATTGGTGGTAAATGGGTTGGCCCATTTGACGGACAGTTTTTCGAAGCTATTTGTCCCGTGACAGGTAAGCCGTATACAAAGGTAGCCAGGTCTAATGTGAGAGACATTGAATTCGCCCTCGACGCCGCACATGCCGCAGCTCCTGCTTGGGGCGCAACCAGCGTCACAGAGAGGTCCAATATTTTATTAAAAGTTGCGGATCGCCTTGAACAAAATTTAGAAAAACTTGCAGTTGCCGAATGCTGGGGTAATGGAAAATCGATTCGGGAATGTTTGGCCGCGGATCTTCCGCTTACCGTGGATCACTTTCGTTATTTTGCTGGCGTCATTCGTGGAGAAGAAAGCGGCATGGCGGAGCTGGATTCCAGTACAGTTTCCTATCATATCCGGGAACCTCTAGGAGTCGTGGCGCAGATCATACCCTGGAATTTCCCCCTTCTAATGGCCGCTTGGAAATTGGCACCAGCACTTGCGGCAGGAAATTGCGTTGTTCTTAAGCCTGCGGAACAGACTCCTGTTTCAATTCTACTTTTTGCGGAGCTTGTAGGGGATCTTTTTCCTAAAGGTGTCTTGAATATTGTCAATGGCTTTGGACTTGAAGCGGGTAAGCCTTTGGCGTCCTCACCCCGAGTAGCTAAAGTGGCTTTTACGGGCGAGACCTGTACAGGTAAGTTGATTCTTCAGTATGCATCTCAGAATATTGTTCCAGTAACCGTAGAATTAGGCGGAAAAAGTCCTAATATTTTCATGGAAGATATCTTTGATAAAGACGACGCTTTTGTTGATAAAGCTCTTGAAGGTTTTGCCATGTTTGCTTTGAATCAAGGCGAAGTCTGCACTAGCCCCTCTCGCGCATTGATTCAGGGTTCAATTTATAAAAAATTTCTTGAATTGGCCTTGGCTCGAACCGCTAAGATTAAAGTGGGTGATCCGTTGGATACCGAGACTATGATGGGTGCACAAGCATCTGCGGATCAAATGGAGAAAATTCTCTCCTACATTCAAGTAGGAAAAAGTGAGGGAGCCACGGTTTTAATGGGCGGAAATCGTTCCCATATCTCCGGGTTGGAAAATGGCTACTACATTGAACCAACAGTTTTTGAAGGCCACAATGATATGCGAATTTTCCAAGAAGAAATTTTTGGTCCAGTGTTAGCTGTGACGCGTTTTAAAGATCAGGAAGAGGCTTTGAAAATTGCCAATGAAACTCCCTATGGATTGGGGGCGGGTGTCTGGAGCCGTAATGTCCATACGGCCTATGAGCTAGCGCGTAAGATCAAAGCAGGGCGGGTTTGGACAAATTGTTATCACCTTTATCCGGCGCATGCCGCTTTTGGTGGATATAAGCAGTCGGGCATAGGGCGTGAAACTCATAAGATGATGCTTTCGCATTATACACAGACTAAGAATATTCTGGTGTCTTACGATCCCAAGCCTATGGGGTTCTTCTAGTTATTTTACGCAAGCGTCACGTTTTTTAGTAAGCTAGGTGCATGGCTCCTGAAAATAAGACTGCTAAAAAGAACCTTTCATCAATTAAAACAAGCCCGTTTTCACGTGGGCTTGCCTTGGCTCGAGTATCTGTTTCTGTAGGCGCAAGGGCCGCTTCCCATGCGCTTGGGAATATGTTTTCGGACGAATCTGAGAGAGCTGATCGGTCTCGGGGGCTATTAATGTCCCAAGTCGGTCATCTGACTCGTGAGCTAGGAGAATTAAAAGGGAGTTTGATGAAGGTTGGACAAATGCTCTCCATGTATGGAGAGCATTTCTTGCCCGCCGAAGCTAACGCACTTTTGAAGTCCCTTCAAAGTCAAGCGCCCCCCTTACAGTGGAGTGCCATCCAAAAAGTAATTCAAAGACAAATTCCTATTGAGCAATTGAATCTAATAGAGATCGACCCTGAGCCTTTGGCGTCTGCTTCTTTAGGGCAAGTGCATCGTGCCCGCAGAAAATCTGATGGGAAGCGCTTGGCTATGAAAATTCAATATCCAGGAGTGGACAAAGCCATCGAAGGTGACTTGAAGGCACTTCGTTCACTTTTATCTTTGGTGAATTTGGTTCCGAAAGGCCCGAAATACGATGAGCTTTTTAAGGAAGTTCGTTACATGCTTCACCAAGAGGTCAATTATGCGCACGAGCTTGAGACAACACGTGAGTTCAAGCAACTTCTTGCCGATGATCCCCGGTACATAGTGCCCGAAGTATTTCCTGAATTGTCCACCAAACGTATTTTGACAACCTCGTTAGAGGAAGGAATCCCGGTGGATAGCCCAGAGGTTTTGGCCCTCTCCCAAGAGCGTCGGAATGCTATTGGGATCGCAGCGATGGACCTTTATTTTCGCGAGATATTCACTTTGGGTGCGGTTCAGACAGACCCCCATTTTGGAAACTATAGAATCAGACTTGGAGAAGGGGGCGCGCCTGATCAGATGGTGCTCCTGGATTTTGGTGCTGTGAGAAAACTCCCTCGCTCATTTTGGGATGTTTATCTAGAATTAGTGGCAGGAGCTCATGAACGAAATCCTAACCGGATTCTTAAAGCTGCTGTTCAAATGGGATTTATTACCGACGATGATAAAGAAGAACTCAAGAATACTTTTATAGAGTTCTGCTACCTCATTACTGAACCGTTTTATCCACCAAGCATGAGAGCAGGTTCAGAGGAGTTTGGAGGGCCGCCTGAACTTTACGACAGTGAAGGCGCCTATATATTTGGAAACAGTGACCTTCCTCAGAGAGTGGCTAAAAAGGGCGCTCAGTTGGCAGTGTCAGCCAGATTTAGATCACCTCCCCGCGAAATTGTTTTTTTGGATCGGAAATTAGGGGGCATTTTTGTATTTCTTTCTGTTTTAAATGTCCGTATTAGTGGGCGTGAAGTGATTCGGAAATATCTAAACATTCATAATAAGCAGCAGTCGTCGTCATGAATTCATTTGAATCGGGTGTCCGTAAGGTGATTCCTGCGGTACTTATTTATGGGCGGTTTGAAGACAAAATTTTAATGATGCATCGGAACAGCGGGAGCTCAGGAAAAGCTTCCTTGCTTCCACCCAATCACCAGAGCTTAAGTTCCCCAGATTTTCACCAAGGAAAATGGAACGGTCTGGGTGGCAAGTGTGAGCTAGATGAGTCGCCATTGGACGCGGCCTGTCGAGAATTTCAAGAAGAATCCGGATTGGACGTTCCGCCTGAGAATTTTCGAAGTTTAGGGGTTCTGCAATTTCCAAATTTCAAATCTCACAAGCAGGAAGATTGGATTGTCTTTGTTTTTTCGGTTGATCTATTAAACGCGGATTGCAATTTGGTTCCAGCAACAGTTGATTCGGCTGAGGGCACGCTCCATTGGATTTCAGTTCAGGATTTACTGTCCTTGAATCTCTGGCCAGGGGATCATCATTTTATTCCGTATGTTCTTAGAGGGGAGTCTTTTATCGGGACTATTTGGTATGATAACTTCAAGGTTTCCAGGCACTGGATACAATCTTTAGGTTTCAGCGAAATAAGGTAGTCAGAGTTTGACAACTAAATAGGACAGAGGTACGGAATTGTGCATGACAACGATATTGCATTCTTTAGCAGATTGGGCAGATAAAAATCCTTCCTCCATAGCTCAGAGATATTTGGAAAACAGCCAGTGGAAGCCAATTACGGCCAGAGAATATGCAGATCGAGTCCATGCCTTGGCCCTCTATTTGGAGTCCAAAGGGATGACTACTGAGGATATCAGCGTCATTGTTTCTTATAATTGTCCGGAATGGGTGCATTTAGATCTCGCTCCAATGCTCATAGGAGCTAAATCTGCGGGGGCCTACCCCAACTCGACAGCCAAGGATATCCATTTCATCTTGAATCACACTGAAACCCGATTCCTCTTTGTACAAAATAAAGAGTATTTTAAGAAAATCGTAGGGGAGCAGGGAGATTCAGCTCTTCCCGCCCGAATTAAAGTGATCATTGTTTTTGATGGAGACATTTCGATTTCTTCAAAAGCAGTTTCTTACCAGACTGCACTGGCAGAAGGCAGAAAGTTGGCCGCAGCAAAAAACGCGAAAAAACTTTCAGACTACTTAGCTCAGCTTGATCCCCATAAAGGCGCGTTCTTAATTTACACTTCAGGCACCACAGGGAGTCCAAAAGCCGCGGTGCTTTCCCATGACAATTTGGTGTTTGCTATCCAAGCTGTACAAAAGCGATGGAAACTACCGGTAGGAACTGAAAGCGTTTTCTCGTTTCTTCCTCTCTGTCATATAGCAGAGAAACTTCAGAATATCGGCGCCGGGATTTACTTGAATTACACAGTGAGTTTTGCCTCTAAATTTGAAAATGTTGCAGCGGAACTTCCGCAAGCACTTCCAACTCTTCTACTTTGTGTACCTCGCCTCTGGGAAAAAATGATGGAAGGGGTTTTGAAAAAGGTAGCGGGAAGCACGGGAGTAAAAAAACAGCTCGCAGAATGGGCTCTGCAAGTGGGAGCTCGCGTGGCAGAGACTCGTTTCTCGGGCCAGTCAGTGAGCTTCATCGATCAAGTTCGCCTGAAAGTTGCCGATCGTTTAGTCTTGGGTAATATTCGCAAAGCCTTAGGCCTATCTAATACTTATGTA
>JBDSKY010000066.1:0-9847 GCA_039916675.1 Bdellovibrionia bacterium | reverse complement strand
TAGACAGCCGCACTAAGGGCTCCAGTTCCATCGTATCTCTAGTTGGACTGACGAACTTTGATCTTTGGATATCGGCAATAAGTAAGTGTCAGTGGCTATTTACCGCCGACACTGCTGCTGTACATTTAGCCAGTGTATTAGGCACTCGTATCCTAAATTTCTCCCTGGGAACGCCTCAATATTCTGAGCGCGGTCCATATGGCACCGGTCATTACATTCTCAGCCCGGCTTCAGTGAGCGGGAACGACAAACCGAACGAAATTACACCTGAGGCCGCTTATCTGGTTTGGCTGTATGGGTCCAATGAATGGGCAACCAAAGGGCAAGTATCTTTAGAAACCCACGCGCTTAGATTGGGTTGGGGAGACTATCTCAATCAAACTAAAATTCTTCGTTCTCGAATTAGAGATGCAAGTGACGGCGGGGGAGTAGTCTACGATACTATCGTCAAGAAGCCGATCGACATCAATGACTGGTGTTCAATGGTAATGGGCCATGTCGCACGCTCTTGGTACTGTGGATGGGTCCCTCCGATAGGGAAAGAACTTGCCCGAGAAGATATCGGTCCTCTTTTGGTTCAAAAGCTTAGAGAGCTTAACGATTCCGCAGATGTTTTGTTAAAAATTTGCGAAAGAGGGAATCAAGCCGCCTTAACCCTTCACAAGAAAACATCCTCGATGAAATCGGACAAAATTATGGGAGTTCACGATCGTGAAGAACTTCGAGAACTCGGTAAAACCCTAATGGATTTAGAAAATCTCGTGGATCGCCTGGTAAAAACTCAGGCTGCCCTTCTCCCGTTTTCAAAAATGTCCAAAGTCTTGATGCATCATTTAAAAGGAGAACATCTCGCCGACCTCGGTAAAGAAACTGCAGAGAGCTATAAACAACTAAGAGACGGCGTCCAGATTCTTCTGAACTGGACACACTTTACGCTAGGTCTTTCAAAGCCTGTGGCGCTGCAGCCCAAGCCGATCGCCAACCTTGAAAGGATTAGCCCATGAGTAATTCCGTGTTTCAAATAGCAGTGGATACACTTTCGACGCTGAATGACTATTCAGAGGTTCTAGAAGATCTGAGCGTAAAAGCCTCAGAGCTTGTAGGGCAAACAGAATTTCAAGACCGCTTTTTAAAACTCATTGAGGGTATTGAGACTTTCGCTGAGTCGATCGCTCAAGTGAAAACTGTTCTGCATACAGGGCATTATGACAACGCGGTGGTCCTAGAATCGGACCTAGCCTCAATTCTCAAAGAGCTACTCGAATGCCAGGAGAAGGGCAACCTAGAGCACGAAAGAAACCTGCTGAAAGTGCGCCTACCCGAAAACCTAACGCAATGGCGAATTACCGGATTACTTGCCATTCAATATTCACGAGATTGCTGAATTGCGTTATTCGTTTTGGTTTGTTAATCTGCAGCGGCAACGATGAAAAAAAATGATGCCCTTAAAATAAAAAAAATTGGCCTGGTGATCAAACACCACCAACCCAAGGCTGCTGAATTCGCAGCTCAAGTGGCCGAGTTTATCCTATTTAAGAAAGTGCAAATCTACTTTGCCCAAGAAAGCCAATCTCTAGCCAAGATGCTGATTAAAACCCTGCTCAAGGGCACGAAGATGGTCCGAATTGTACCAAAAGAGGAGTTGGTAGATTATTGCGATTTGATTGTCGTGTTGGGTGGAGACGGTACATTTCTCAGTATTGCTCGTTTAATGAAAAACCATAGCATCCCGGTAATGGGGATCAACATGGGCCAACTTGGATTTTTAACAGAAATAAAAAAGCATGAGACGATCCAGACCTTAGGCGATATTATCGATGGAATTCCTCCTTTAATTCACGAAAGAGCCCTATTGGAAGTCACGCTTGTGAGAAAAGATAAAGTGGTTTTCCAAGGTCCCGTCGTCAATGATGCAGTCATTTCAAAAGGCGCTATTGCGAGAATCATTGGAATTCAAATCTGGGTCAACGATAAATGGGTTCATAATATTCGTGCAGATGGAATTATAGTCAGTACAACAACCGGCTCCACTGCTTATTCTCTAGCCGCCGGGGGACCAATAATTGATCCGTCCGTTCCAGCACTTGTTATAACGCCCATTTGCCCCCACAGCCTCACATTAAGGCCTTTGGTTATTCCCGACACTTCCGTAGTTCGAATGTGTTTAAATCATCGCCCAGGACATGTTCTTTTGACTTTGGATGGTCAAGATGCCGTAGATATGAAAGAAGATGACGTTGTAACTGTTCGTCGATTTAAAAAACACTCTTTGAAAATCATTTCTTCCCCTACGCGGGATTACTTTTCGTTGCTTAGGGAAAAGCTGAAATTCGGAATAAGAGATTAGTTTATGTTAGAAGTTCTTAAGATAAAAAACATCGCAATTATTGACTCCGCAGAGATCCATTTTAAAAAAGGCCTAAATATCATTACTGGTGAAACAGGGACCGGTAAGTCAATTGTCATAGAAGCAATTTCATTGCTCCTCGGTAGCCGTGCCAGTACGGAGCTCATACGTGCGGAATGCGCTGAGGCGATGATTGAAGGACTTTTTTGTATATCGGAGATCCCCTGGATGACCGCGCGCCTGGAACAGTTCGGATTATCCTGCCACTCAAGCGAGCTCCTCATTAAACGCATTGTTCATCGTGGCGGAAGACACCGAATTTATATCAACGGGGAGCTAGCCACCCTCGCAATACTCCAGAATGTCTGTGAGGGTTTAATTGATCTCTGTGGACAACACGAACACCAATCCCTCCTGAAACCTTCGACTCAACTGGACCTCCTTGATCGATACGGTGGACTTACAGAACTATCTAAAAAACTGGCGGCATTATTAAGCCAAGTCCGAAGTTTGCGCAAAGAAAGCGAACTTCTTAGAAAAGCTGACCAAGAGAGAAAAAAGAAAGCTGATTTTCTGACTTTTCAAATTAATGAAATTCAAGACGCTAATCTAACCGAAGGGGAAGAAGAGCAACTCGTTGAAGAAAAGCATTTGCTCCAATCTGCCGAAAACCGAGCCCAAATGGCCGATGCTGCGCGACAAGTTTTGGAATCTGATGAGAGTGGCGTTTTAAATTCCTTAAAAACCGCACTGCAAAAGCTACGATCACTTCTACTCATTGATTCGAGGGTTAAAAAGATCGAAGAGGCTTTAGAACGTGCGGCCCTTGAGACCGAGGAAGTCAGTATTGAATTAAATCGCTACTTAGATTCAGTCGAGCTCAATCGCGATCGATTGCAGATTGTACAGGATCGCCTCTCTTTGATAGGAGACCTTCGTCGAAAATACGGCGGAAGTATCACCGAAATCTTGGCAAACTATATCCTACTTGGAGCAGAACTCTCCTCCTTAGGGCAGATTGATGCGCGACTCGACCATATTTCTGCAGAACTGGGCATTCTTGAAACTCAACTCCACCAACAAGCCCAGCAACTTTCCAAAGCTCGAATCAGCATTCAGACTGTTTTAGCTAATTCAGTTACAGAAGAACTCAAAGATTTGAAAATGAATGAAGCAAAGTTTCTTATCGAACTTTGTCAGAAAGAGAACATTTCCGACTGGGTAAATTCTGCAGATACTATCCAGTTCCTAGTTCAAACTAATCGAGGGGAGCCTTCCCGGCCTCTTGGAAAAATTGCCTCTGGAGGAGAACTTTCACGCCTTATGTTGGCCATTCGTCGCGTAATTGCCGATCGAGGCGGAATCGGAGTTTATCTTTTTGACGAAATTGATGCAGGAATTGGCGGACAGACTGCCTTCGAAGTAGGAAGAAAACTCAAGTCCGTCGCATCGTATAATCAAGTGATTTGTATTACTCATCTTCCTCAAGTGGCTTCCTTTGCCGACCATCACCTCACCGTCCATAAGTCGGTGGTAGAAAATAGAACTATTACTGGCATAAGCGAATTATCGCTTAAGGAAAGAAAAATAGAGCTGGCAAGAATGCTGGGAGGACGAGAACTCACCAAAAGAAGCATCGACAATGCCTGTGAGCTAATAGACTTAGCGGCGATGTAGCTGCAAATTAACGACGTTCATGCTGCTCTATCCAAATGGTCCTTTGAAGTTGCACTTTCCATTGATTTGATCCTCTGTTCCGTTTCTGGAAATCCTACCGGAGTTTTGGAAATTAAAGTCACATCGAAAGGAATTGGATCAGCCAATAGATCCAGCTTCCTAAGTGCGCTGCTCAAATCTTCACACGTAACCCCCATCTTTTTCACTGTATAAACATCACTTTCCGCCTCATGTCTTTGTGTTTGAAGATAAAGGATTCGGAAAGACACCAGAAATGCTGAAAAAGAAATGACCGTTCCCAATATTTCGACAAGGGGTTCTGCTACTGAAAACCCCTGCCCCACAAGGACAGAAATCAGGGCTATAAATGTACTCATAGAGATTAGGGCCAAAACTAGCAGACCTCTCTTCCTTGCATGTCCCAAAACTAAATGGCTCACTTGGTTAAGCGTAAGGGCTTCTATCTCATTTGATGACAGCGCAGATAGGACCAGACTTGATAGAAAAAGTGACGGGCGAAGCGCCTTATGAAGCGTGCCCGCTTTCCCTTTCAAGCCCACTAAAATATTCTGCGTGACCTTTAATCCCTGTAATTCTAGGACCCAAAGTTCAGGGGGCTCAAAACCAAACCTCGAAAAACAGGCTTCAATCTGAACTTTGACCGACGTTTCTTCAAGTCTCCGAAGTGGAAAGATATGTTTGAAATAGAAAGGGGAGAGCGCAATATTGAGCACGATGCCTACTACCAGTCCGAAGACTCCAGCAATAGCGAGGGCAAGGACTCCTACAAAAAAAGAAGGATGAAACCGTTGAATCAATAGACCTGTGGTGCCTACGGCTAAACCTAGAAAAAGAATATGTAACGTCACCCCTACGATCCAGTAAAAAGTGGCACGCAGGCTTATTCCTAGAATATTCTCTTGATTCTCTGGATTTTTTTGAACTCTATTTTCTGCCTTCGTCTGAATGAATATTTGAGTCAGAACCGCGACTACAAAAATTAGAGGCGAAATAATCGGATAGTGCTCCCGTAGATCGGTTGAACCTAAAAACAATAGAATTTGAGAAACCAGGGCGCACAGACTCGCCATTTTTACTTTCTCTAATTCAGGCTCTCGTTCAACCTCGGGATCATTGATCACAAGTTGATCAAAATGCCGACCAAAGTAGTCGGCCCATAACCCCAGAAGCACAACCGGGATTGCGCTCATGACTGCAAGCCCTTGAATAGCTTGCTCCAGATTAACGTTATCGGGTTCCATATTGAAATATCGGCATTTTCCTGGGATGGGTAAAGGATGAAATTAGTAAAAGATATGCTAGCGGGACATCGACTTTCTCTTGCCCGAATAATCTCCAAAATGGAGAATCGTGATGCCGACGTATCATCCCTCATGGCCTCCCTCTACCCACATACCGGTAAAGCTCAAATTTGGGGCATTACCGGACCTCCAGGGGCGGGTAAGTCCACACTTGTCGACCGCATGACAGCTAACCTCAGGAAAAAAGGAAAGAAAGTAGCAATCGTCGCCATTGATCCCTCAAGTCCTTTTACGGGTGGGGCTGTCTTAGGGGACCGGATTCGAATGCAGCAACACTCTGGAGATCGGGGCGTTTATATAAGATCGCTGGGCACCCGAGGCAAACACGGTGGGCTCTCTCATGCTTCTAAAGAGGCCGTGCTTGCTCTGGACGCCGCCGGATTTGACATAGTTTTAGTAGAAACAGCCGGTGTTGGGCAAACGGAATTAGACATCTTACGTCTAGCTCAGACTATTGCCGTCGTACTGGTTCCCGAAAGTGGTGATTCGATTCAAGTCATGAAAGCGGGTTTAATGGAAATTGCTGATATTTTCGCAATTAATAAAAGTGACAGAATCGGCGCAGACGCCTTATCAAAAGAACTCGTAACCATGATTGGGATGTCTCCCCATGATGCTTCAAGCTGGATTATTCCAGTTCTAAAGACCGAAGGTACTCGCAATTTGGGTATCGATGAACTGGTATCTCAGATAGAGGCTCATCAAAACTATTTGACAACCAGCGGCAAACGCGAAGTTAAAATACGGGAATTTTTGAAAAATGAGATCGCTGATATCCTTAATGAGCGACTAAACCAATCAGTTTTATCGGCTTTTGAAACGTCATCTGGCAAAGAGCTCTTAGAGCAATTGGTAAAGCGAGAAACCGACCCCTACACTGCGGCTGATATCATTTCTAAATAAAGACAGTTACTTAAGTTCAACTCTTCCAAAATGTCTATTCTTGACTAAAAAGGTCTAAAGTAAAACCCATACCTGACCGATTTACTATCAACTGGGCTTATTTAAAGTAGAGTGTGTCTACTGATAAGTTCAGGCAAGGGTACAGCAAATCCTTGCATAACAAACAAAGGATTCCACTTTCGTGCGTTAGGGCCATTCCTTGTCCTTAATTCTGAAACGTGGTTTTTTAGGAGGATGTATGGGTTTACGTATAAATACCAACGTACAGTCGTTGGTTGCACAGCGTTTCTTAAACGCGAACCAATTAGCACAAAAGGATACCCTGGAGCATATTGCTTCGGGTTCTAGAATCAACAAATCTGCGGATGATGCCGCAGGTTTAGCGATCTCGGAAAAAATGAAAGGTCAGATAAGGTCCATCCGGCAAGACGTCCGGAATGCGAATGACGGGATTTCACTGATTTCAACGGCTGAAGGTGGGATGAACGAAATCAGCAATATTCTCACTCGTTTTAGAGAGTTAGCGATTCAAGCTGCTTCTGATACTGTAGGACCTGACGAACGAGGGTTCATCGACAAAGAAGTTCAGCAGCTAAAACAGGAAGTTAATCGAATCTCGGCTTCAAGTGAATTTAACGGCCGTAAGCTTCTGACAGGTGAAGGCGATTCACTCGATATCCAAATTGGAACGCACAATAAAGCAGAAGAAGATCGATTCACAATCGAACCTCAGAAAATCAATGTCTCCTTAGATCACTTAGGACTTTCTGGTTTTAATGCTCTGGACAAAGACTCAGCAAGAGACGGCCTTGAAAAAATAGACGCCTCGGTCAAGACCCTGATCGAAAATCGCTCTGAATTGGGCGCTATTCAAAACAGGCTTCAATCCAGCATTAATAATCTGAGAGTCTATGATGAGAACCTCACAGGCGCTAATAGCCGAATCAGAGATTCTGATATGGCCACTGAAACTTCTGAATTAGCGAAAAACAATATCCTGACACAAGCAGGTGCTGCGGTCCTCAGTCAAGCAAACAGTAATAATACGGTTGCCCTTAAACTCCTGGCAAATTCATAATAACACCAACTTGGGAACCGGATTCGTCCGGTTCCCAAGTCCCATTTCGGGGAGTTTATCGATTCCATTGGAATAGCTAAGTAGATGCTATCTATCAGCAATTGCTATACTTACATTTTTTACTCAAGTAATGACGCATTGCGCCGATATGTATATTGTCAGATGAAGTTAAATGCTTCTAAGACAAATAATATGCGTCTGCTGCTATAAGTTGCTGTTTCCCACTCGGTTTTATGACTTAAGCACAGACGTAAAAATCAACTCCTCGGTTGCTGGAGAGAAAGATTTTTATGGGCTTAGTCATAAACACCAATATGGCTGCGTTAACGGCTAATCGTTTTTTAGCTCGAACCACTGAAGAGCAGGCCAAAAGTTATCAACGAATTGCATCTGGAGAGAGAATTTTATCTGCAGGCGATGACGCCGCTGGTCTCTCATTATCAGAGCACCTCCAATCTCAAATTCAATCCCTTACCCAAGCTGGCCGAAATGCTAGCCAAGCCATTGCTTTCGCTAAAGTTGCTGAAGGTGGACTCACTGAGATTAGTACTGGGTTAATCCGATTGCGAGAATTAGGTATCCAAGCTTCTTCAGATACTGTGGGCGAAGTAGAACGAGCCGCGATGCATCAAGAAGCTGAAAGTGTTATTCAAGAAATAAATCGCATTGCTAACTCAACGACCTTCAATGGAGTTAACTTACTCAATGGAAGTGCCTCTAGTCTCAGCTTTCAAGTTGGGGTCAAAAATACTGAAAACGACCACATTGATTTCAATGTAGGTGAAGTAGATGCTCAAGCCGGCAACCTGGGAATTGATGGAATTAGTCTCACCGACATAGGGGGGGCAAGAGATTCCATTGAAACATTGGACGCAGCCGTCGATAAACTCCTAACTATTCGTGCCAACTTAGGTTCAGTGCAAAACCGTTTACAATCTACTGTAAGAACCAATGAAAACATCACTGAAGGATATGCTGCGGCTCGTTCTAATATAGCGGATACAGATCTCGCGCTGGAGACGTCAAATCTAGTGAAATCCAATATTCTTCAACAAGCCGGGATCGCCGTTTTATCTCAGGCCAACTCTAGTCCGTCACAGGCCTTAAAACTTCTCTAACCAAAGTCAATCAAGTGCGCCCTTCCCCTAAGTATTGTATTTAGGGGAATTTCTAAGCCCCCCGGGAGAAACCGAGCTCCCGGGGTTTTTTCATATCAAGAAAAAGCTAGGTCCTGCCGAAACATAGGGTGAGGGCCAACTCATGAAAATCAATTCGCTGACAAGTGCGGTAGGATACCCAATTGCGATCAAAGAAAAGCGGGATGGAAGTTTTGCTAAACACTATTCCGATGCTGAGGCAAATGCGGATGAAGAGCGCCTGAAAAAAGAGAACTCTAATGAAAAGCCAGATAAGAAAAAAATAGATGAAGCCATTGACGCGTTTCAAACCGATCCTCAAGCTCAAGAAAACGGACTGAAAGCTAGTCTGAGCGGTAACGGTCCTGGTTTAAAAGTTGTTCTCAAGGATGGCCAGGGCAGTATTGTAAGACAATTTACCGGAGAAGAATTTCTCCGACTCCGCCAAAGCGTCTCGAAAGACGACCGAATTTGCGGAAAAATACTTGATCAGAAGCTCTAAAATCGCTAACTTCGATTGCAATGAGCATTATCGCTGTCTCAGATCTTCATATTTGGGGTCCTGAGGATCCGCTCTACTCATCTTTGCTCACCTTACTGAATGAAAGGGTGTCGGCCGAAGATACAGTTGTTCTAGCAGGAGATCTTTTTGATTTATTTGTTGGAAACAAATCAGTGTTTGTCGAACAGTATTCCACTTTTATTGATGTTGTAAAAAATGTCGGGAATCGGGGCACTATTGTTCATTACATTGAAGGAAATCACGACTTTTTAATAAAAAAAACCTTCCACGGAGCTAAAGGGATTTATATCCACTCAGACAATGTGAATATAGAAATTGAAGGCAAGAAATTTTATTTCGCTCACGGTGATTTAGTTGACCAGACAGATTATGCCTACCGCCTTCTGAGATTATTCTTTCGAAGCCCCATCATGAAAGCCCTAGTTTCCATAATTCCAGGAAAATGGTTGGAGGATTTTGGAAAACTAAGTAGCCGCAAGAGTCGTCAACGGCATTCTGTATTGCCTCACAATCGAATCGAGCCCTTAAGGAAAATCTTTCGTAACTATGCCGCCGAACAGATAGCGCATGGATATGATTTTGTTGTCATGGGTCATTGCCACGATTTAGACGAAATGACGTTCATGGTTGGAAATCGTAAAGGGCAATATGTAAATATGGGCTTTCCCCGAGTTCACGGCTCATTCCTCAGCTGGGCTCCCGGCGAGGAGAAGATTCAACGAGAGAGATTACCTTAGTACATTTCTTATTTTTCAATCGGCAAGTCTGAGGCTGAAGTGCCTCCTAATGCTACAGGTTTCTTTTCGGGTGTGGGTGTTGGAACCGAGGCCTTGGCAGAAGGAGCATTTTCCTTAACTAAAT
>JBDSKY010000065.1:0-5026 GCA_039916675.1 Bdellovibrionia bacterium | reverse complement strand
ACTAAAATATTCATAAAGAAGACTAACATCACCAGCACCAACGCTCCGGTCCAAGCTTGGTTGTGCCAGTCGTCGTAAGGGCTGATTGCATAGTTGTAAATTTGGACGGGTAGGGCGGCAATCGGCTGGTCCAGATTGGTTTGCCAAAACCGATTCCCAAATGCGGTGAAGAGAAGGGGGGCTGTTTCTCCGGCCACGCGGGCTACGGCCAACATTGCTCCGGTGGTTATTGCTTTCGCGCCTCCTTTTAATACGATGTATAAAATTACTTTCCATCTGGGAAGGCCCAAAGCAAGTCCAGCCTCCCGCACATGAAGAGGCACGAGTTTTAAAAGTTCTTCGACACTTCTGGTGACCGTGGGAACCATTAAAATTCCTAGAGCTAAACCACCTGCAAGAGCAGAGAACCGTTTCATTGGCACTACCATCATTGCATAGACAAAAAGCCCGATAATGATTGAAGGAATACTATTAAGCATATCCGTGCAAAATCGAACGACCTTACTCAACCGACCTTCTCGATATTCAGAAAGATAGAGGCCAGCTCCTATTCCCCAAGGAATTCCAATCAGCGCTGCAATAGCAACTAAGGTCGCAGTTCCTAAAATTGCGTTTCCCATTCCACCGCCCATCTCCCCAACCGGCTTAGGAAGCTGGGTAAAGAAATCAAGCTGAAGACCGGGCAACCCTTGCCTGAGAACATAAAGAAATACGCTAATCAAAGGTAAAAGAGCGCAAATAGAAGCGGCGATTAAGAGAAAATGCATCAGGCCGTTTATTTTTTTTCTGCGTTTATAGTTTCTTTCAATCGTTTCAATAAGTGCCGAAGACAACATTAGGTATGTCTCCCTTGAGATTCAAGTCTTAGGCCTCTGAGTACGAACAGTCTTGCAAGAGTGTTTACAATAAAAGTGATGAAGAAGAGCGCCAAGCCAATTTCGGCTAAAGCAGCCAGATGAACTTCGCCGGTAGCTTCTGCGTATTCGTTGGCAATAACACTCGCCATTGTTTGTCCAGGCGCAAAGAGCGAAGCGGAAATTTTTGCACTGTTTCCTATGACCATAGTGACCGCCATTGTTTCCCCTAAAGCTCTTCCCAAGCCCAGGATGATTGCTCCAAATACCCCTGTCTTCGCTGATTTCAAAATTGAGATTTTCATCATTTCCCAGCGAGTTGCACCCAGAGCCAGGGCCGCTTCCTTGAGGGATGCTGGGACAGCCAGGAATACTTCTTTGGAAATAGAAAAAACCGTCGGCGTAATCATAATCGCCAATATGAGTCCGGCCGCCAACATTCCTACCCCATATTTAGGTCCGCTAAAAAAGGGTAAAAACCCTAGCGACTTTCCTAGTGCAGGCTCGACGGTCTCTCGCAATTTGGGGGCTAATACAAAGATTCCCCAAAGGCCATATACTACACTTGGAATCGCCGCTAACATTTCAACTAAAAAACTCAGCACTTTAGAAATCCGGGTGGGAGCAACTTCAGTTAAGAAGAGGGCAACTCCGATACTGAGGGGAGCTGCAATCAAAACCGCAATGAAGGAAGAAACAACGGTACCATAAATCACGGGCAAAGCGCCGAAGACCTCTTGGACCGGATCCCAAGTAGAAGTGAAAGGAAAATGCCAACCAAACTTTTCAATAGAAGGAAGCGCAGTGTGGAAGAGAAAAAATCCAATAGAAAATAGCAGAACTATCAGACCAGATGCAGCAAATTTTAAAATACCTGCGAAGAGTCTATCTGCAAAATGGACTTCACTGATTCTAGTTCTAGATCTTTTCAAGAGTCCTGTCTTTGCGGTGGAAGTAGTATTGGGTATAATTACTGGCATAAGCTTTATTGAAGTATATTCCATGAGAGTTTGACCTCAAGACAATTCATGTTAGGGCTGAATGTTGATTTTGCCAATTTTCGCCTCCACCTTTCGGACCAGAGAGGGAGGGAGCGGAGCATAATAGAGCTTTTCGGCATATTTCTGACCGTGAGTTACAGCCCATTTGAGGAATTTTACGATTTTCTCTCCCTTAGTGGACTGGAGTGTTTGGTAAACTAAAAAATAGGTAAAAGCGGAAATGGGATACGCATTGGGTCCGTCAGGATTGGTGATGGACAATCTAAAATCATCTGGGAGTTGGTTTGAGAACGCCTCCGCTGCAGCTGTCACAGATTTCAAATTGGGCAGGACAAAGTTTCCCGCTTTGTTTTGAATGGACGCATAGGGGAGATGAGTACTTTCGGCATAGGTGAGTTCAATATAACCGATGGCACCGGGGGTATGTTTGATGATTCCCGAGACTCCCTCATTGCCTTTGCCACCGAGACCGGCAGGCCAATTTACGGAGGTACCCATTCCGACTTTTTGCTTCCATTCTGAGCTAATTTTTGAAAGGTAATCTGTAAAAATAGCCGTGGTTCCACTACCGTCAGATCTCCTTGCTACGATAATTGACAAGTCAGACGGAAAACTTATTGTTGGATTTAGCTTTTTGATTCGAGAATCATTCCAGTTCGAAAGCGTTCCTAGAAAGATATCCGCCACGACGTCGGGGCTTAGCTTTAACGCAGAAGGAGTCGATTCTTTGGAAGCATTTGGTAAATTATAGGTGATTACGGTCGCGCCCAGTACCGTAGGAATATGCAAAACAGACTTTTTAGATTTAGTAAGCTGGGCATCGCTCATAGGTAGGTCTGTAGCTCCAAAATCCACGGTTTCTTGTAAGAATTGCCGAATCCCACCTCCGCTTCCAATGGATTGATAGTTAATTTGGACCTCAGGATTTTCTTTCTGATATTCAAAAAACCACTTGGAGTAGAGAGGAAAGGGGAAAGTGGCACCCGCTCCATTGATCAGAGTGGTGGCGACCGTGTCAGCTTTCAGGGAAGTTTCCAAGGCGCCGAAAACCAGGCCCCCCGCGACACTGTTTAAAACAAAGTTCACACTATAAAAACTGATGATCCACCTGCATTTTAAGCCAGCCATCGTATGCCTATATCATTGCGGAGTAACCTAATTGTCAGGATTTGGACAAGATCTTAGAAAATAAAAAAGATATGCGAATCCTGCCATTTTAAGGCTAGATTCGCATATCCTTTAGATCCAATTTAAGTGCTTAGAACTTTTTAAACGATTTCTTAGTTGAGTTTTGAAAGATTGATATTTCGGTTTCCTGCACAAGAAGGAACGTTTCCGTAATTCTGCTGTGTGGTGGTAGTCTGAGTTTGAGCCTGAGTCTGAATTTGAGGCTGAATAGGCGAAAATACGTTCAGCGTGCCCAAAATTTGGTTGCTAGGCGTAAAACTCAGATTGCCTTTGAAAATACTGCACAGGCCCATTTGAAGAGCAGGGTTATAAGCCATTTGACCGTATGCGCCTTGCATGTTTATAGAGGTTGGAGCGCCAACCATGGTTAGAGTAACATCGGAGATGGAATCTCCGCCAGCTGTTCCTTGAAAGTTACCTTGTTGACCTTGGGAACTCCAAGTACCCATCAGATGGTTGCCCGAAGATGAGGTAATGGTCAGCGTCAATTGTGCGATAGTAGGAGCAACCGGAGCGGTGGCAGAGGTATTCCCGGAGTATACGGTGCTTAAAGCAATGGTTTCTGTCCCACTATAGGTTCCAATGTAATTTCTTCCGCAGCCCGTAGCAATGGTGGTGAATAAGGTTAAGGCTAGTAAAACTAAATTTTCTTTTTTCATAATATACTCTTCTTCTCTCTCTTTTTTACCAAATATCGAACTCAGGCAACACGCTCTCAAGTGTTGTTGTATTGTATAAAGCAAGCCTCGTGCCTAGTAAAAGTTAATAACTATCAAGTAGTTACGTTAAAAAGGCTTTTTTGGAAGTGGTTATTAGTTAGACACCTGATGATAAAAGCAGAGACAGTAAATTGAATCAATTCATATTGCGCTTCGAAATGCGGCACGGTAGAAGCGCTTCATCACAGGAGTGCTTCAAATGAGTTTGTTCAGTATCAATTGCAGGGGTAGAGGAATTAGTATTCTGTTTTTAATCTTCTTACTCGGTTTAAGTTTAAATTTAAGCCCAGTGGCAAGGGCAGGGACCCTGAGGTACAACCCTGAATATTTTGATAAGATCTTGGTCGAAGCGGAAATTGGTAAAATCAGAATTGAGGGTAATGGAGAGGGCCTTATTGAAACCACTCAAAACCTGCTTTGGAAAGATAGCGACTGTGAGCTTTACTCTGAATTAGATGATCATACCTTGAAGATCAAACTCGGTGTGAAAGACGGAGATAAAGTTCAGGCTGCTTTGGCACATTGTGAAGCTCTCATAGTGATTAAGATACCTTCAATAAAAGATATAGAGATAAAGGCGGGCACTCCCGATATTTTCATTGAAGGTATGAAGGGAAAATCCAAGATATCTCTTCGAAAGGGGGGGCTGAATATTAATTCAGATCTAGCCGAGATGGAAGTCAGAGGGGACGCCGTTAATCTTACTTCGTCGGGTTTGATCGCTAAAATGAGAGTCGAGCTAGACCAAAAAAATCTAAATCTAGAGATGAAAAGACTAGGAAGTTCTGCCCTGCATAGGGTGGCTCTGGATATCTCTGCTTTAAAAACAGATGTAATTTTCCCTTCTCACGCTAAGGTGAAGACACGCTTCACCGGTGACGGAATCCAGGCACGTGTAAAATCAGATTTTACTAATCCTACCGATCAGGATCAAGTGGATTTCGAGCTGAAGATCAATTCCGATTCCGGTGAAGTAGGGATCAAAAAGATTTGAGATTGCACAGGAGCGCTAATTTTTGGATTTGGATACTGCGAGCACGGAACGGTAAGCATCAACACGCCCACTGGATTTGACTTTGGTCTTCAAGGAGTCGATCAGAGCTACATTTGTCTCAATGAAAGACTTGATTTGGGCAGGTGTCAAGCGGGGGTCTTTAGAAAGTAACAAAGCGGCAATTCCAGAGACAAAGGCCGTAGCCTGAGAGGTTCCGGTCATTGCGGCTTTTTGGAATCCGGGAACTGTACTGATAATTCTTTCACCGGG
>JBDSKY010000064.1:0-6082 GCA_039916675.1 Bdellovibrionia bacterium | reverse complement strand
CATGCGAGGTATTTGTGCATGACTAAAGCGTGGTTGGCCCGTCGAAAGAGTCCCTGGGTTCCCAATTCATCAATATCTGTTTCCAGAAGGTGTGCTTGGGTTTTTTCTTCCCAAATCTCGCGGCGATTTGCACCTTCTTTGCAGTAATCCTCGCTCACATTGTCGGGGTCTTTGCAGTAGAGTTTCTGTGAGGCAGTAAAAAATGGAGCCAGTTTGTCTATGTGTAAAAGGTCCCGTGTTATGAAATGATCCGACTTTTCGGGCTGTTTATTCTTATCCAGCTCTTCAATGAAAGGGCGCTTGAATTTGGTTTCTGTTCCGTCCTGATAAGTATAGTGCTTAAACTTCTTGATCATCTCTTCTTTGTATTCGTGGTGGCTCGGAGCATTAAGCCAATGCCACATAAACGCCCAGTCCCGATTAGAGGTGACTTCTGTTTCGTTTAATCTGATCGTTTTGTTCTTGTTCAGCCGAATTTTTGACTCGCTTGTAGGTAAGAGCTGGGCTTGGACAGAAAGCCCCCAGGAAAAGATAAGTACAATTACAGCCATTGTTTTGAAGGGCCGACCCATGGTTTAATAGTAAATTATTTTTAGGTATTTATCGCGTATTAACTTAGGTGTTTAGATCTTTTATTATGAACTCTATCTATTAATACGCTGATGCTCTGTCGGTCAGCTTGGGTCCAGATTGAGCCAACTACTTGATTTCCCTTATTTTTAATTATCGTTTAGGATTAGCGCGTAAAATGGGGAATAGGTAGGTAGTAACTCCACAGGTCTAAAGCTGCGGCCGCCAAGTAAACTATCAGACTGAAGTTTACCCAAAGGAAGAAATGAAGCCACCTTGGCCCCTCGGGCTTTTTTATAAATAGATAAAGTTCGTATAAAACCTTAGCGCTTATCAAAACACTTGGGATTAGGTAAATCCATCCCACATGAATGAAGAAGGGGGCAAGAACTGCCAACCCTGTATAAGCAAGGCACCAAATCCTAATTTGGTGAAGAGTGACATTCGTCCCATGTTTAACAGGAAGAGTTGGAAATCCGCCTTGCGCGTAGTCGTCTGTATAGCGTAGCGCGAGTGCCCAGAAATGAGGCATTTGCCAGTAAAAGAGAATAAAAAACAAATAAAGACCAGCTGGGGTGAATACTTTTTCGGTAGCCGCCGTGTAACCCATTAGAATAGGTAGCGCGCCGGGAATGGCCCCTGGCACGGCCGCATAGGCCCAGTGCTTCTTCCACCAGAGAGTATAAAGGCCATTATAAAGAATGACCGCTGAAACTCCCATCCAAAAAAGGGTTGTGCTCAACTGAAAGAGTATGAGGAGGCCAATAGTGGTAGTAATTCCTACAAAAAGCGCGACTGCCCTAACCGTCATTCTTCCAGAAGGAAGCGGGCGTCCAGCGGTTCTGGGCATTTGTTTATCGATTTCTCGTTCCTGAAGTTGGTTGAGAGCAGAAGAACCTGAGGAGAGAAATAAGATACCCAGCAAGGTAAGTAGCATCCGGGACCAGGAAAAAGGAGTTTCAGGGGGTTGCCCGATTAAGTAGCCAGCTAAAACGCTGAGCAAGACCAGGGTTACGATTCCAGATTTGGAAAGTTCTCGAATAGTTTTAAATTGGCTTTTGAAACCCATATTGTACTGAACCTGTTTCTAAGTGACTCTAGTGCTAACTCTGTTGAGAAGGATTTCGAGCTATAGTTTTAAAAGGTGCCCAAAGCCAGCGGACACCACCTGCGCGAATGACGACAAAAAAGAGGGTGCCCCACAGAGCATATCCTACCGCTGCATGGAAAATCCGTGAATGGGCGTTAAGCCCGCTTAGAACAGTACCAATTCCCAAAAAGACCTGTGCCACTGAAAGAGCAAAAACTCTTCGAGTCGGCCCTGCCAGGGGCGGGGAGGTCCTAGCGGCAGCCAGTGCCAGATGAAAAAAGTGTCCCAATAAAAGAAATCCCCACCAGCGATGCGCAAACGCGATGGCTGTCGCATAGGTAAAAGGGATGGGGAAAAAGCTGTCTAAACAGGCTGGAAAGTTGGGGCAGGCTGCTCCAGCATTCAGCTGTCTTACTTCAGAACCGAGCGCAAATTGGATTAAAAGACCACCTAACCCGGCAAGGGCGAGACGTTTTATTTTAGCGGGAGCGTTCTCCACTATTGGATTGGTCCAAGTAATTGCGCATGCAAAAGCAATAAGAGTACTGAAAATTAGAATCGAAGCCATAAAAAGCAGAGTATTGATTTCAGGAGTAAGCATCGAACTGCAAAAGGGCCAGTTGGCACAAGCTGAGCCAGTAGAGTTGAGGAGATTTCGCCGGACCATGAAATAATAAAAAAGTCCGACCATAGGCCATCCAAGTATTCGCATGGCGCGATTTATAGCATTTTCTGAAATAGGGTTCGAGCTTATTCTTGACTTGAATCGACCGCAACGTCTATAACTGAGTCATACATGCGATTTTTTAAGTTTAACTTTCAGTACCGCGTCCGTGTGAGTTCTTTCGCGCTCGCGATGAGCATTTTCGTACAATGCTTTTATTTTCAGTCAGTTTTCGCCGCGAATATTCCTGATGAATTAAACGGAATAGGAATTACAGAGCACCTCGGCGATCAGGTTTCTGTAGGCGATTACACTTTTAAAAATGAGATTGGTAAAGATGTAAAGCTTTCGGATTATTTTCACGCGGGTCGGCCGGTATTATTGACCCTAGTGTATTATGAGTGTCCCAATCTTTGTAATTTCCTACTCAATGGGTTGGTTACGTCACTCAAAACGCTGGATTGGACGCCAGGCCAAAATTTTGAAATTGTTACTTTAAGTATCAATCCGAATGAAAAACCAGTGCTTGCTGAGAAGAAAAAAGCCGCCTATCTGGAGTCTTATGGTCGAAAAGAGGCTGGTTCCGGATGGCATTTTCTCACAGGTGATGAAGCTCAGATCCGCAAGCTTGCAGCTCAAGTAGGTTTTGGCTATAGGTATGAGCCTAAAGACGCTCAGTATGCCCATAGTGCCGCTATTTTTGCTTTGACACCCGAAGGCAAAATTTCTCGGTACCTTTATGGAATTGAATTTAAGAACACCGATTTGCGTTTGTCATTACTGGAAGCATCAAACGGAAAAATTGGAACGATCATTGATCGCGTTCTCTTATTTTGCTATCGGTACGATCCTCAAACGAGGAAGTATTCTATTTATTTAACGAAAGTCATGCAGGCCGGTGGTGGCTTTACTCTGTTGATCTTCGGCGGTTATCTAGCGCTTTTTTGGCGCAGACAAAGAAAAGGAGCCTAAAGTTCATGTTTAATCAGGCTTATGCATCATCTACACTTCCGCTTCAGGGATCTGATATCGCTGTTCAATGGGATAGCCTATATTCCTTCGTACTGTGGTTGAGTATTTTCTTCTTCGTACTAGTTGTGGGCGCGATGCTCTACTACATGGTCAAATACCGACACATTCCAGGCCGGAAGACTGAATATTTTCGAGATAATCACCTTCTTGAGGGAATTTTCATTGGAGTACCAACGGCTCTCTTGATGATTATCTTTGTTTGGGGCTACTCGGTCTATCATTCGATGAAGCAAGCTCCTTCAGACGCCTATGAAGTCCGGGTTATTGGTAAACAATGGCTTTGGACCTTTCAGTACGACAATGGTCGAACCACTGTAGGTGAAGTTTTTGTCCCCATGAATAGGCCAGTTAAACTGGTAATGACGTCGGAAGATGTGCTTCATGGGTTTTTCATTCCTAACTTCCGCATTAAACAGGATGTTGTGCCGGGAATGTATACGAGTATTTGGTTCACAGCCACTGTCCCGGGTAAACATCAGGCCTACTGTACTGAGTACTGCGGCACTTCACATTCGGGAATGTTAGCAAAAGTAGTAGTATTGGATGACGACCAATGGGAAGCCTGGAATAATAACAAGAAATTAGGCAATATCCCGGAAGCTGGATTACTTACTTCTACGGATAAGATTTCGACTTCTGCCGCGAGTCCTATGGCGCCAGTGTTTTCTCTGGTTGAGCAAGGTCGAGTTATTCACGAATCTAAAGGATGCGTGGCGTGTCATACGGTTGATGGGACTGTCAAAGTAGGCCCTTCGCATAAGGGCATGTATGGCAGCAAGGTAGAATTGACCAATGGCAAGTTTGTCGTAGCAGACGAAAATTTTATAAGAAATCATATCGAGAATCCAAAGTCGGAAACCCTAAAAGGTTATAGTCAAGTGATGCCGACCTTTAAAGGACTCATAACTGAAGTCGAGATGAATGCCTTAATCGCGTACATGAAGAGTTTGAAGTAATCCTCCCGCGTGGGGAGTGAGAAGGGAATTTAAAAGTTATGACTTATCATTCTACCGGGGTTACCGGAGCTGTTGAGGCACCTACAGGCGATAATTATTTGAATCATTCCAGGGGTATATGGTCTTGGATGACTACCCTTGATCACAAACGCATTGGCGTGATGTATTTGTTTACAGTTCTTCTATTTTTCCTCGTTGGCGGATTTTTTGCGATGGGAATTCGCTTAGAGCTGATGAAACTGGGTAAAGAAGTATTGGATGCGAATACCTACAATCGCTTTTTCACCTACCATGGAGCAATCATGGTGTTTTTGGTGATTATTCCTGCCGTTCCAGCAGCTTTGGGTAATTTCATTCTTCCGATTCTGTTGGGAGCTAAGGACGTGGCTTTTCCCCGTTTGAATTTGGCTTCCTATTATATTTTTCTTGTAGGAGCAACCTTCGCAGTGGCAGCACTCTTTTTAAGGGGTGCCGATACCGGTTGGACGTTTTATACTCCTTATTCAATTAGAACCAACACGACAGTTATTTTGGTGTTGTTCGGGGCCTTTATTGCTGGGTTTTCTTCCATCTTAACGGGGCTTAATTTTATCGTCACTACGCATAAACTCCGAGCACCTGGGTTGACTTGGGATCGACTTCCTTTATTTTGTTGGGCTGTTTATGCGACCAGCATTATCCAGGTTTTGGCGACTCCAGTTTTGGCCATCACTTTGTTGCTCCTCTGTATGGAGAGAATTCTTCATATTGGAATTTTTGATCCTGCGCTCGGTGGAGATCCAGTTTTATTTCAACACTTTTTTTGGTTCTACTCTCACCCGGCCGTTTACATTATGATTCTTCCTGCGATGGGGATTATTTCCGAAGTGATTCCGGTATTTTCTCGTAAGCCTATTTTTGGTTATAAGGCTATTGCTTACTCGTCTTTCGGGATTGCCTTGATTGCCTTCGTTGTCTGGGGACATCATATGTTCGTCAGCGGACAATCGGAATTGGCAAACTTTGTGTTTTCCTTGCTGACGATGTTTGTGGCTGTGCCTACAGGGGTGAAAGTTTTTAGTTGGGTTGGGACCATGTATAAAGGCTCAATCCATTATTATGCTCCGATGCTCTATGCTTTGGGGTTCCTAGAGCTTTTCACAATTGGTGGGTTGACTGGGGTGTTTTTAGCTACCCTGGCAATCGATGTTCATTTGACTGGCACCTATTTCGTGGTGGCTCACTTCCATTATGTGATGGTGGGTGGAACTCTGATGGGCTTGATGGCTGGACTCCATTACTGGTTCCCTAAAATGACCGGTAAGATGTATTCCGAAAAATCCGCCGCAAGGGCATTTTGGCTAATCATAATCGGATTTAATCTTACGTTCTTCCCTCAGTTTATTTTGGGTGCGCAAGGAATGCCACGTCGCTATTGGAGTTACTTGCCTGAGTTTACCTTTTTAAACCGAGTTTCCTCTGTGGGTTCATGGTTTATCGGTCTGGGGTTCATCTACGCAGCGATCTATTTCTACAAGGCAATGAAAAACGGTAAGAAGGCAGGCGCGAACCCATGGGGCGGTCTCACATTGGAATGGCAGACTTCGTCGCCTCCTCCATTTGAGAACTTTCACGAGACTCCTGTTGTTAAAGCATGGCCCTATGAGTACAGGCCCGAAAATATAACGATGCCGGTTAATCAAGGTTAAGGAGAGATTCATGTCTGACGGAGATAAAGCTTTAGAGTACCATCATGCACATCACTTCGCCAGTGCCGACGACGAGTTTGAG
>JBDSKY010000063.1:0-4412 GCA_039916675.1 Bdellovibrionia bacterium | reverse complement strand
ACTTGTAAATCAAGCACTTTTGCAGCTCGAATTGCAGCTTCGTGGTAATGGTCGGGAAGTTTGATAACATCTCCTGCACCACCTTGATGAATATTGGATCTAAATTCCCCTTTAGGTGCAGTTCTCATCATAGTTGCAACTACGCGGTCTCCAACAACAAATACCCGATAGTCGCGCCCGGCCCCTTCTACTAGAAATTGCTGAATAATAACATCTTGGTCCAAAGTTCTTAGAGTATCGAGAACGGATCCAAGCGATACCGGAGTATGCACGAGCATTACTCCAACACCCTGAGTGCCCTGCAAAATTTTGAGTACTACCGGTAGTCCTTTAACAGCCTCTACAGAAGCCCTTAGACCATAGGTACTCCGAGTTAACACCGTGGACGGAACTTGAAGTCCGGCTTGAGTGAGTACTTGAAGGCTTCTCATTTTATTTCGTGATTCGGCAATAGCCTGAGAGCTGTTCACACTAAAAACACCCAGCATTTCAAAATGTTTAACCACAGATAGGCCGTACTCTGTGATAGAGGCACCGATCCGAGGAATAATGGCATCGTATTCGGGAAGAGGCTCGGCTCGTGACAAAATACGGCTTTCCGCTCCATCAATAACTAACTGGCAATCGACTGGATTGATGAAGTCGCATTTGACCTTCGCTTTGCGGGCCTCACTTTTGAGGCGTCGCATGCTATAAAGGTTTTTATTTCGTGAGAGAATCGCTATTCGCATATTATTGCCAAGTTCTTGTTAAATACAGTAGCATTGCCAAAGTATATGGTTAAAAAATTCAAATTAATCCACTTAAGAAATTGTACAGTTCTTCTAATCCTGTGTCATTCTCATGTCACACACGCAACAGATATTACTTCTGATTTGAATTATCGTCTTAGTGCGTCAAATAATACGCTCTCAAGTGAGACGGGTACTACTGCTCTATTGTGGTCCAAACAAATGAGTGGAGCAATTTCGGATTTATCGATTTCCAAAAACGGTAAGGCTATTGTAGTTGCGACTTCCCCGGATTCGGATATTGAGGGAAGTGCGAAGCATTATCTTTTATCAAGTTACAGTTCAACCGGGAAATTGAACTGGCAGCTGAAGCAGAGTTCTCCAGTTAAAGAAGTTGCTGTGTCACAGGATGCTTCTTTCGTAGTAGTTTCCAATTACGAGAATCAATTATTTGCCTTGAATGCCGATGGAAAAACCCTCTGGTCGGTTGAGGGAATGTGTAGGCCGATTATTTCTAATTCTAATAAAAAAATCATATGTTATCACGACGATGACAACGATCCGAAAGTGGCGTTTGATCTCTACGATTGGAAAGGAAAAAAGATCTCTTCCTATGGTATTACGAAGGACGTCCTTGCGCTAAAATTGTCGGCGGATGAAAAACACTTAGTGTTAGCCCAAGCTGATGGCGGAGTAGTCTTTTTCTCCTCAGATTTTATCCCGCTCTGGCACAAAACTGTGTCCGGAGAAATTGTTGATATCGCGGTGTCGTCTGGACCAACACCAATCGTTGCAGTGCTTTATAGAAATAAGAGTAAGCCTAAACTAGAGCACGTAGCTATTTTAAATTCTTTAGGGAGTACCCAAGCCCAGCCGAGACTTGACTTAAAAGGAAAACCAAAGAGCGAACCGGCAAAGCTTTTATCTCCGTCCGTGAGCTGCAATCAAATAGAATTATCAGCAGGTGGAACCACTTTATTTTATTACGGTAATAGCCCCTCAGGACAATTTCTGGGAAGTCTGTCTGTTTTATCCTCTAAGGAATTATGGAAGCGCGGCGGAAGCATGCCTACCGAGTACAACTCGTCTATTCATGTTGGCTCGACTCAGGTCTTTATGGGATTTCAGGAAAATGCTGCTGGCGAAAGACGAAGCCATGTATTGAGTTTTAATTATGAGGGTGAAATTAAAGCAGACATTCGGCTTTCCTTGGAGCAGAGCGCCTATTTATATAGTTTTAAAGTAGCCCCTGAGGGAGACTTATTAGCGGTAGGCACTGACGATGGCAAAATTAGTGTTTATCGATATTAAGGAATTTAGATACTTCGGTCAAAGCCTGTCGGATTTCAGCGACACATTCTTGCACTTCTGCCAAGCGGCTGCGAAAACTTAAGATACAAATTCTTAAATAGACCTGCCCATTAAGACGGGTTGAGCTCATGTGTACTCTGCCTCGTTTTAGAATTTGTTTTAAAAGCTCTTGAGTTATCGCATCTTCACCTCTCATTCGAAACACAATCAAGCTGAGCTCTGGAGCGCAAGCAAACTCGAACTGTTGAATTTTCATGAGTTCTTTATAGGCCCATTGAGTTAATTCAAGTTTCTCCTCTAGTGCGGCTTTAAAAGGCCCAACACCATATGTCTTCAGGCAGAGGTAAATGCGAAGTCCTCGAAAATGTCGGGTGAGCTCGGGAGAATAGTCGGCTGGAGATTTATCCGAAGTATTCGCAATGTCTGCAAGGTAGACGGCTTCTCCTGCAAAAGCTTCCCGGAGGTGCTCTCCATTTCGAATCAAAACTGCACCGCAGCCATAAGGCATGAACAAGCTCTTGTGAGGGTCGAGAACAATAGAGTCCGCATCGCCGACTCCCTGGAAGAGGTTTTCGGTTCCACGTGCAAGGCGGAAAAATCCACCATAGGCTGCATCAACATGAAGCCAGAGTTGAAATTCATTTTTTATTTTTACGAGTTCTTCAATCGGATCTACGCTTCCAGTATTTGTCGTTCCGAGGGCGCAAAGAATCATCCAAGGTTTAAATCCTTGGGCGGTGTCCTTTTGAATCAGTTCTCTTAATTTTACTGTATCCATTCGAAAATTAGAGTCGACAGGAACCTGGCGGAAGAGCTCGGGATTAAGACCTGCTACTTTCAACGCTCTCTGTATCGAGTTATGACTTTGCTCGGTTAGATAAATGGTAGAGTGCTCCCATTCTCGGCGGTGTCGTGTTTGCCTGGCGGCTAAGACTGCGGTTAAGTTTGCGATCGATCCGCCACTAGTCAAAGTTCCCCACGCCGTCGTAGGAAATTTGAATAAATCTAGAAAGGTTTGAAGGACTTCGTTTTCAATTCGGACGGCGCCTGGAGCAGCCATAAACATTCCCGCGTACCGATTGGTCAGAGCGGCGATAAAATCACCAAAGGCTGCTAACGGAACTCCGCCGCCTGGTATGTAGCCGAAATACCTCCCTCCGGAAGTATCTATGCCAAACTGAGTAATTCTTTGGAGCGTTTCTGATAGGGCAGCGTGAAATCCCATTGTTTCGGTTGCGAAGAGATTATTCCCTTCTTCTTGAGCGTCTAGAGGCCGATAAGCCAATGCAGTTTTTAATTCTCGAATAAAATCTTGTGAAAGAAGTTCGGTGTACTTAAACCAGGAGGCTAATTCTTCTGAGCTAGGTTCCAAATTAATTTGATCCGGTGCATTCATGTGCTGCGTTATTGCGCAAATTTCGAATGTTTAAAAGGAATTTCACTTCAAGAAGTAGCAAACTTGCAAATTTGACACTGATCAAGCTATAGATCAAATACCCTATGTCTCCAATTACTTGCCCAACAATAAGTCAGACTTTTCTTGACCGTGTAAAAGCTACGCCTAATAAGGTTGGATTTCAGTATAAGCCCACCCACTCGGAAATCGGGCCGATTGATCAATGGAAGGAAGTTACTTTCAAAGAGTTTTATAATGAAGCTCGGATTGTTTCCTTTGGTTTGATGGGCCTCGGCATAAAACCGGGTGACAGGGTTGTGATTTTATCGAACACACGATTTGAATGGTCTCTTTGTGATATTGCAATTTTAGGTGCCCAGGCTACTACAGTCCCAATTTACGCGTCCAATATCGCTGAAGATGTTGTTTATATAGCAGAGCATGCGGATGCGCGGGTTTTGATTCTAGAGGACGCAAAGCAACTTCAGAAAATTTTGGAAAAAAGAGCCGAAAACCCTTCTTGTCTACCTCACGTTGAAAAGATCGTGGTGCTTGAGCCCTCAGCTATGAATTTGGCTGCGCGCTATTTAGAAGGCACTAAAAATGTACTTACGCTCCAGGCTCTCAAGGAATTAGGCCGTCGAGAGGAAATAAAAGCTCCGGGACGTTTCGACAACAACTTGAAGGCAGCCACGCCCAAAGATTTAATCACTATTTGTTATACTTCTGGAACTACCGGAATTCCTAAAGGTGTCATTTTAACTCACGATAATCTGATGAGCGTAATGGAAGATACGGCGAAGAGTTTGGCTCGGTCTATGGATTCAGAGTCAGAAACAATTCTTTCTTTTCTCCCTTTTTCTCATATTTTCGGAAAAATCGAATCTCTAGCTATTTATACTTTCGGCTGGCGTCAGGTTTTTGCAGAGAATCTTGATAAACTGGTCTCCAATATTGCGGAGATAAAACCTACT
>JBDSKY010000062.1:0-4812 GCA_039916675.1 Bdellovibrionia bacterium | reverse complement strand
GTTGTCCTTTGGATGCGGTCCCGCTGAATCTATGAGTCAAATGTTCTCATTTGAGCCTTAAAGCTTGTTGAGCAGCGTTAACGACTGATCCAATTCTGATGGCCGAGTGAATTCCTTCATTGGTAACGCCCTGCTTTTTTACTTCGTTGATGTGGGCATTGATACACATCCCACACCCTGAAATGGCCGAGACTGCCAGACTCATTAGCTCAAAATCCACTTTAGGAATTCCAGGTTTGCCAATGATGTTCATTCGAAGTTTTGCCGGAAGTTTTGCGATTTCTTGATCTTCAATCAAGTGCATGGATCGGTAGTAAACATTGTTCATAGCCATGATCGAAGCTGCACCTTTTGCCGCTTCATCCACTTCAGATGTTATATGCAGATCAGACCTGATGGCGGAAGCCAGATCCATTTCTTGAACTGCATAGGCACATGCAAGAGCGATAGCTGCAGACTGGAGAGGACTCAAACCCGGAATTCCTTCCGGGTTCAAGAGTGTCTCGAGGTTGAGTTTAATATCTTTGGCGAAATTAGGGATTTGTTCCCGCAGATCTTGTAAGTTCATATTCTCTCCTTAAGCCTTGATGGTTTCTTTGCCCTTTTCCCAATTGCAGGGGCAAAGTTCGTCCGTTTGAAGACCATCTAGTACTCGAAGGACTTCGCTTGGATTGCGCCCAACATTTAAATCGGTGACATATACAAAGCGAATAATGCCTTGGGGATCTACAATGTAAGTCGCGCGTTGAGCAACGCCTTCATTTTCATCGATGATACCAAGGGCCAATGACAACTCACGTTTCACGTCCGCGAGCATGGGGAAGGGAAGATGGGTTAAGTCTTTGTGATTTTGTCGCCAAGCAAGGTGCACAAATTCCGAATCTGTACTTGCGGCCAGAATTTGGGCATCGCGGTCCTTGAATTTCCCGTTCATGTCTGCAAATCCCTTAATTTCAGTGGGACAAACAAAAGTAAAGTCCTTCGGGTAGAAGAAAAGTACGAGCCACTTATCCTTAAACGATTCATTGGTTACGTGGACAATAGCGGTTTTTGGGTCCGTAGATACGGTTGCTTTAACCTTGAATTCAGGAAACTTTTTTCCAATACCTAACATGAGTCTTTCTCCTTTAGTTGAGATCATAAATTTGGTCGTTTGTTCTAAATCTAGTTTCGCCAAAAAAACTCAAAAGGTAAAATCGATTGTTTCTATCAAACGATTGGTTTAAACTATCGTCATGCCTACCCTAACGCAGATTGAGTACGTCTTAGCAGTTGAGAAACACAGACATTTTGGAAAAGCCGCTAAGGCCTGTCATATCTCGCAGCCCACCTTGAGCCAGCAGATCCAGAAACTTGAAGACGAACTTTCCATCATTATTTTTGACCGGATTCAAAAACCTATATTACCTACCGATCGAGGTAGGCGCTTCTTGGAGCAGGCCAAAGTGGTTGTTCGCGAGCATCAGCGCCTTGTTCATACAACAAAGAGGGAAATGGATAGCGTCTCTGGAGAGTTTCGACTCGCCGTGATCCCGACAGTAGCGGCTTACCTCATTCCGCTTTTTCTCCGAGATTTTTCGGAAAGCTATCCCGAGGTTGAGCTCTATATTGAAGAACTTAAAACTGATACAGTCATTGAGGAGTTAAAAAATGAAGGATTGGATGGTGCAATCCTCGCTACTCCCCTTCAACAGGGATTCAAGGAGCACCCGCTCTACTATGAACCCTTCTCAATCTATGCTGCAAAGGGACATTCCTTATTAGAAAAACAAAAAGTTTCATCTAAAGACTTGGATGCCAGCGAAATGTGGATGCTCAAGGATGGAAATTGTTTTAAAACTCAGATCACAAATTATTGTTCTATAAATCCAAAACAAGACAACGTTTTTAAAAACATCCATTTTCAAAGCGGAAATTTAAATACTTTATGTCATGTCATTCAGAAGAACCGTGGCTACACACTGATTCCTGAACTCTTGACCACCTTGATGAGCCCCAGTGAAGTCCAGGCTTACGTTCGTCCATTTAAATCACCAGCCCCTACGCGCGAAATTAGCTTTGTCTACCGACGAGATCATTGGAAACTTGAAATCATTGCTGCTCTCGAAAAAAGCATCATGAAAAGTTTACCCGATTATGTGAGCACAAAACGCAGCAAAGAGTTGGTTGTGGTGGAGGTTTGTTGACAGCCTATCAATCGGCATTATAATCAAATAAAGATTTATGAATCCAATTAAACTGATTTTTTGCATAATACTTGCTGCATTTATGATCACGGCTGGAATATATCATTTTGTCAAACCCATTCCCTTTGTTAAGATCGTTCCCAGCTTTCTACCGTATCCTTTAGCACTCGTCTATATCAGTGGATTTTTTGAAATTCTAGGAGGTGTGGGACTTTTGATTCCACAAACGCGAGTTTACGCTGCATGGGGGCTGATCGCTCTCTATATTGCAGTATTCCCAGCAAACGTGAATATGGCGGTCAACAACATCTCAATGGGAACGGTTCCCGTGAGTCCTCTCATGCTATGGCTTCGGCTCCCGTTACAGGCACTATTGATTCTGTGGGCTTCGTGGTTTTTACATTAGTCAGATTTACAATGGAAATTCTTTGGTTTCTACTGCAAATGGTTTTCACTAGTCGTGTTACTTTGCAGGGATTGGGGTACTGATGGTTTGAAATTTTCCCAATTTTCTGGAATCGTTCTCTGCCATAAGATATCAGCTTCTGGCATGATCTCTACTTTCACTAAACCTGGCAATGAAAAGCCGACTCTGGGTCTAATTCTTAACCAAAAAGCGTTGAAATAGAGTTGATCATCTGCTTCACTTAGAGTTTCAAGGGGCGTTGAGTTTTCATTATCACTTCTTGCGGTACTGGCTACGGCCTCATCAAAAATGCCAATTTCATCCTCCAAGTACCGAATCAACTCCGGGATGGGGGCAGCAAAGGAGATATTTGAGGTCAAATAAAAGGAAAAAACAGCAAGATTCACGGCAAGAAATTGAATTTTCATCTAATTCTCCGATTTCTGATACCAAAAATTTTTGTTGTAAAAGTTGACTTGAGCTGAAGCAACACCACCAGCGGATACGACCGCAAAATTGCCAGTAATTGAAAGGTCAAAGTCTACAAATAAGTTGTGTATCTTCCATTTCCCAGAATTGGCCTTGGCTCCCTGCTTTGCGAAAAAACGCCCTATTTTTAGGGTCTTTTTTACCCCCTTCATCACCTTGTTCAACCCGACTTGGTATGCCACCTGTTTATATGTGTTGGCTCGTGAAGGGGTGGAGATGGAATAGGGAAGTCCAATTTGTTTGGCAAAGTGTAGGTGGGATCGAGTGGCATTTTCAGTGGCATTTTCAAAACTTTCAATGATGAGCATGGATTGATCTTCGCTTCCAATCATTGGCGCCCTGATTTGAGGATGCGCCACCGGCTTTGAAATATCACGAGAGAAAAAAATATTTCCTATAACGATGGCCGAACCTTTTGCCAGTCCAATTGTTCCTTCTCCGACCGTTCCAATACCGACTCGGAACTGGCAAGGTACAAAGCCTTCAGTAGCGGGGGAAGCGACAGAAGCATCTGCTAAAACTTTTTCCATGGAATCGACAAATTCTTGCAGGCCTATTTTAAATTTTGATAATCCATTTGAATTTAATTTCACGTGCCTCGTTTGCCTCTTCTTCCGTTGAATTCGCCTCCACTCAAAGCGAAATCTAAGTTCTCCTCCGGCGTATACAATGGGATGAACCTTTCCTTCTGCATCGGCAAAAAATTCGAATCGAAACGTTGAGGGCCACCATTCCGAGTTTGGGTGAGAATCGATGGATTGAAGCAGAGCTTCGAGATCTTCTGCAGTATTCCGCAGATTTTCTCTGAGGGCATCGATATTTTTAATTTTACCGGAGGCCTTTGCAGCTTGGATTACGGGCTCAATTTGGCGGGTGATATCCTGTAAATTTGTCTCGTCTGAAAGCTCGACTACCTGTGCCTCTCTTGATTGGTTAATGTCTCTATTCCTAGATGATAAGGTAGGACGTTCTGGTGTAGAAGAGTCCTCTGGAGGGTGAGGCGCTGGGGGCGGGTCCTGACGTCGCCAAAAGGTTTGAATGCCCGGAGTTGCTCTGATCGTAAGAATACCAATTAATCCCTGAAGAGTTATTGCCAAATCGGTGGTTATATATTCCATGTGCCAAGGCGTCCAGTCTTTGGGGCGCTCAATCGAGAATTGTTCTGGGCCGGTTCCTATTTGGGATTCATTCAAAGGTAGCTTTTCGAGTGTATTCTGATTTGATTTAAATAGATTTTCTACTAGAGTTTCTAAATTTTCCTCAGCTTTTGGGTCTGAGTCCGGAATACTCTCTCCGTTTAGGGAGGCTTCCTCAGGCAAAAGATACCAATCCTTGGGTAATGCACCCGTGTTGACATTGTTCGCTTGGACTAGAGTGGAAGAGGCTATTGTGCACAGGAGAATGGCAAGGAGATACATTTGATTACAAACCTCATTTAATTAGTTCATAAGGGAATGAAGGGTTAAGGAATGGTAGGATCCGTACTATTTGAAAATATAAATCGGGATCGAGGGACGGCCCCAATCTGAAATGGACCAATTCCAACCTGAACATTGGCAACAACACCGATGGCGATAGTTCGTACCATCCATCCAGGTCGGATTTTTTGCCGATTCAGGGCCGGCAGAGCGGAGTCATTGATGGAAGAAACCACTTCGATCACTCTTTTCGAATAATCTTTTTCTGGTACAAAAACTTGTGACGGATTTCCCTTGCTGTCGATCCCAATCA
>JBDSKY010000061.1:0-6072 GCA_039916675.1 Bdellovibrionia bacterium | reverse complement strand
GCGTTGGAGTTGCTTCTTCAGCAGGAAGGGATTCCTGAGTTGGAGTTGCTTCTTCAGCAGGAAGGAATTCCTGAGCTGGAGTTGCTTCTTCAGCAGGAAGGAATTCCTGAGCTAGACTGGATTCTTGAAATGAGCTGGAAGAATTCTCGGTTGCAACCTCCGGGACCTCCACTCTCCGTTGGATAGCTTTCTTGATTTCCCCAAGCAGCTGATCATCGTCGCCTTTAAATTCAGGATTGTTCTTTAACGCCAAAACGGTCTGCAGGAGAAAATCATTGCATCGCAAAAGCAGATTCACGGTAGCTATATTTACGGGTTGGCCTTTCGACTTCAGACTGAAAAGAAGGGATTCCAGCTCATGTGTAAACAAGCTCAGATTCCTGAATCCGCATGCCCCGGAGCTCCCCTTCAGATTGTGAGCTATGCGAAAAAGCCCTTCCAGAACAGCCCGATCCCCCGGATTCCTGTCCAACTCGAGGAAATACCTCTCGGCCTCAGCCACGCCTTGTTCAGCCTCCTCGAGAAAAATTTTCTTAAGCTCCGCTTCAAAGTCATCCATCGGATACTTTTCGGTAAGAGAGCCCCGCCGCTTGAGATAAAAATAGGGCGGGATATGAATGCGAATTGACTCAATGAGATTGCTACCCGATCGGAATAAAAGCGGAAAAAAGAATTTGAGGCGCGGATTCGTTGACTCAAAACTCGGGTTACCTGGTGAAGCGGGTTAACCTATTGAAACACAAGGAGGTGTTTTATGGGCATCGAACTCAAACGCGAATATTTGGAGATTTTGCGGTCACGCTATCGTCTTTCAAATCGCAAATTTGAAGTCAAATCAGGTTCCCAGTGCCCCGGCTTTGAATCAACACACACTATTAAATAAACACCCAATATCATTAATTAAAAGCATTAAGAATGCGGTGTTACAAGCCAAATAAAGTGTTCCATTGATTATTTTTGCGTTTTAGTATATAAACATCTTTCTTGATCTTCACCACTATCGGTAGTTGAAAAGGTTTTAACTAAAAGAAGTAGTAGCTATATGAATTTTCAAATCCAGGGCAATCCCACTCAGACAGGTTTTAATCTCAAGATAATTCCTAGACTTGAAGAAGAAACTGAATTTAAGAAACTTACTGAAATAATCGCCTTTTTAAAAAACACTTTCCAGCTTGAAGTAGAAGAAGAAGTGCTTCAGCATGTGACTCCTCAGTACTGTAAATTCAAGGCAATAGACGGAATCTTTTTAGTAGTAGCCTTAGATGACCAAATGGGCCTCACAGTCGACTGCAACAGCAAAAGGTTTCTAGCAAACTTAGCTCCACTCATTAAAAAGGCAGTCTTTCCGAACGATTAGGACTAGCTCTTATTAGTGTTTGAAGTGCCGTCTGCCGGTGAATCCCATGGAAATTCCGTGTTCGTCGCAGGCAGCAATGCTCTCTTTGTCTTTAATACTTCCACCCGGCTGCACAATAAACCGAATTCCCGCTACATGAGCAGCATCCACCGTGTCACGAAATGGAAAAAAGGCATCGCTAACCATAATACACTCGTCAATAGTTCCTTCGCTGGCTCTCAATGTGGATTGCGCTCGCGGAACTGCAAGGCTCTTCAGAGCTTCAATACGATTAGGCTGCCCTTGGCCCGCCCCTACTAACTGAAATGCACCTGCCGGCGCATGCAGCTCCCGTAGAATTGCGATCGCATTGGATTTCAGGGCGCGGCAAACCGCAATTCCAAATCTTGCCAGTTGCTTCTTCTGTTTGGGCCATTCTACTCTCGTGACCGAGTTCAAAACTTCATCATTTCCCACGTCCACAGTTTGAAACAATCGCCCACCAGGAACGACAACCATTGATTCGCTAGGAATTTCCCCGAAGCGACGAATGGGTACGGCTTTTAAATTTTTTCTCTTAGTCAGAAGAATTTGCAGGGCCGAACTACTCTTCTCTGAAAGGCCCGGAGCCGCCACCAGCTCTACAAAATGTTGAGACAACCAAGTGGCTACATCATCCTCCACAGGATCGGTAAAAACTAACACCCCTCCGAAAGCTGAGACAGGATCACCTTCCCAGGCTCGGGTTAAAGCAATCTTCTGAGCTTGGGGAACTGATTTCGGCACGACCGCTACTCCACATGGGTTTCCGTGTTTAACGATCACCACTCCTGTGGAATCCCGGCAAATTTCAGACAGATCACTAGCTAGGGCATAAGCTGCGCTCAGATCCGTTATATTATTATAGGAAAGTTCAGTTGCAGTGAGGTTTTCATCCCACGCAATTGGGCCCTCCGAATCAAATTCTAAGAAGCCTTTTTGATGAGGATTCTCGCCGTACCTTAAAACTCGTTTTCCCCGTCTTCCTAGTTCACGCGCGATGGCCGAGTCATAAACTAAAACCCTTTCCCACGCCGACTGAGCACAGCTTTCGACTTTCTCGAATGCCACTGAACCCATAGTCCGTAAATCATCAATCACGGAGGCGTATTGGGCGGGAGAAGTAAGAACTAATACCTGGGGACTATTCTTTGCAGCCGCTCTCACCAAGGTAGGGCCACCGATATCAATTTTCTCGATGAGCTCATCGCGGGTAATGCCGTCCTGCGCAGAGGCTTCCTCAAAAGGGTAGAAATTCACTACGACACAATCAATGGGCTTGATATGCAGCGTCTGAAGATCTTTCTCATCTGAAGCATCGCCTCTTCGATAAAGAATGCCGCTGCAAACTGGGAAAGATAGCGTCTTCATTCGACCCTGAAATGCTTCAGGACTTCCCGAGATCGCTTCAATAGGAGTGACAGAAAGCCCCGCATCTTTCAAGACCTGGGCAGTACGACCGGTAGCCACTAATTCGGCACCACTTGCATCCAAGCTCTGGGCAAGTTCCACAATGCCCGCCTTGTCTGAAACGCTTAGAAGTACCCGACGAATTTTCAAACTTTTTTCATTAGAAACGGACATAAAACCTCCAAAAATCGATCTTACCTAGACTTTAAAGCTTCCATGTAGGCATTCTCAAAAACCGCTAGACCATGCCCAGGAGCGCTGGCTCGTCCAGGCTGCGCAGTCCACTCAGGGTGAGCCGTCCACCTAATGAACGCTTCAGGATGAGGCATTAATCCGAAAATTCGGCCTGTTGCATCACATAGTCCCGCGAGACGACTTTCACTTCCATTTGGATCTCCTTCATATCGGAGACAAGTCATTCCCTGCTTTTCCATTTTATCAAAGGTCTCAGACCTTCGGCCCGGTGCAATTAACAAACGACCTTCGCCGTGGCGAATAGGCAAATCAATCGTGCCCATGCCCTTGAGCCAGGCACACTTACTTCCAGAAGGCGTCACTTTAACCCATGTATTTAGAAACTTACCTTGCAAGTTATGCGTGATCGAAATATCCGCTCCGAAGATTCCCATTCTAATTAGAGCTTGGAAACCATTACAAATCCCAATAACCATTCCGCCACGATTTGCATAAGCCTGAAGGTCCCACTTCAGGCGATTTTGGATTTTGAGTGCCAAAACTTTACCAGAGGTCAAATCATCGCCAAATGAAAACCCCCCAGGAAGAGCCAGTACGGCATATTGAGCGGAAAGGCGATCCAGGGTCATTCCCTCTAAAATCAGATCATTTAAATGTCGAATATCGGTAGCAAAACGAGCCGCCTGAAATGCCTGAGCCGTTTCAGTCTCACAATTGATACCATCTCCAGTAATTACAAGAACGCGAGGATTCGGAGAACTCATTCCCAATACCCTTCCTTCAGCCAAGCCGAACGGATCTGCTTAATTCCTAAGCTCATAACAGGTTTAGAAGTTCCATCAGGGTTTTTTACGCCCATATACACTTCCATGCGATCAGCACTTTGAACAGTCCCAATGCGGCGATAAGGCACACCCAGATCATCCCATTCACTCTCGAGAGCTTCTGAATCTTCGGCCGAGGAGGTTGCTATGAAGGTATGAAAACCTTCTCCAAAAGCAAATTCCCAAGGATTACGATCCAGGGGACAAAGAAGAGAGGCACCAAATCCGCGAGCCAAGAGACTCTCGGCAATCGCTGTGAAAATTCCTCCATCCGAAACGTCATGAAGGGATTTCATTTTATGATTGAGTCTACCGGTCGTGCCACCAATCCAACTATAGATTCTACGAGCAAGTCGCCAGGAAGGGAGTCCAACACGAAGCGGACCTAGCCCTGCCAAGGTATCTAATGGATCAGTGACCAACGATTGAAATTCTGAGCCCAAGAGGCCTAGGTCAGCTTTACCTAGAATATAAATCACGTCTCCCACTGCTTTGAAATCCGCAGTTCTGGCCAGCTTGACGTCGGAAACACGTGCCACAGCAGTCATCAGAAGCGTCGGAGGAACCGAAATCTCTACGGGTTCCCCACCTCTTTGACCTCTGAAGTCATTCTTCATGCTATCTTTGCCCGATACCAGCGGCGCAGAAAGCGCTAAGGCCGCATCTCTCAAGCCATAACAAGCGCGCACCAGCCAAGCAGTCTTAACAGGATCGCCCACAGGATCTGGCCAACAGAAGTTATCAACTAAAGCCAAGACTGATTCTGGAAGACCAAACTCTGCACCGACACACAAAACATTTCTCACAGCTTCATCCACAGAAGATTGAGCCATGAGGAAAGGATCAATATCCGAAAGTTTCGGATTAATCCCACAACCCACGACGAGACCAGCGTCTGAAGAGGGCTTAGGTTTAATCATTCCGGCATCGTTAGGACCACTCATCGCATTCAATGTCCCAGGAGAAACCGTATGAAGCGGTTTAACCACTGACATCCCTTGAACCTCGTGGTCATACTGCCGGATCAACCATTCCTTGGACGCAATGTTAGGACGAGCCAAGAGATTGAGTAACATTCGGTCGCTGCCGGATTCAAAGGACTCAAAAGGCTTGAGCGCTGAATTCTCGACAATGGTCGGAATCTTGGCGACGGCTCCCCACTCTGCCTTCAACTCAAGTCTCGGAACACCATCATGAAGGAATTCCAGCGCCAAATCCGCGACAGCTTTACCTTCATAATTAATTTCAAATCGACCCGTCTTTGTAAACTCACCTAGATCGCTAACTTCCACTCCACGGCGTTCAGCTAGGCTATTAAAAGCTTCAAGTTTTCCTGGAGGTACAGCTAGGGTCATTCGCTCCTGAGATTCGCTGACCACCAGCTCGTAGGGTTTTAATCCGGGATATTTAGTTTTTGCGAGACTCACATCGATTTGGGCACCACCTGAAAGTCTTGCCATCTCCCCTACCGAAGAAGAAAGTCCACCAGCACCGTTATCCGTAATCGCCCTATACAATCCCAAGTCCCGCGCCTCTAATAAAAAATCTGCCGCGCGCTTCTGGGTAATCGGATCTCCTAATTGCACTGCAGTCATTGGAGATTGATTATCTAGAGCCAAAGACGAGAAAGTAGCACCATGAATGCCGTCCTTCCCTATCCGGCCACCGATCATGCAAATGCGATCACCTGGCAGGACATTCTTCTCTTCGCATCTTTGCTCTTCGCCAGCTGCACCACTTCTGCGAGGCATAAAGCCTCCGGTACCGCAGTAAATCAGGGGTTTCCCGAGGTAGCGATCATCAAAAACCAATGCACCATTAATTGTGGGTATTCCGCTCTTATTACCCCCATGCTCCACTCCTCGGCGTACACCTTCCAAAATCCTTCGCGGATGAAGAAGTCTATCAGGAAGCTGCGCCGAATAATCCGGCGGAGCAACACAGAACACATTGGTATTGAAAATCGGTTTGGCTCCTAAGCCACATCCCAAGATATCGCGATTGACGCCGACAATCCCAGTGAGTGCCCCCCCATAGGGGTCGAGCGCAGAGGGAGAGTTATGAGTCTCTACTTTTATACAAAAAGCGTCCTCTTCGTCAAAGGCACAAATTCCCGCATTATCGGAAAACACCGACAAGAGCCACGATTTAGGAAGCTCTGCAGTAGTACCCGCGATCGTGGTTTTAAAAAGCCCATCGATCACCGGAGGAATGGAACTGGAGCCGGGATCGTGATAATGAATTTTAGCATTAAATATTTTATGCTTA
>JBDSKY010000060.1:0-3573 GCA_039916675.1 Bdellovibrionia bacterium | reverse complement strand
AGAGGTCTACCTCGTTTTGGAAGCTACTTCAAAAAGGTTGATGCCTTTTGCATCCGAAATCAGACAAGCCGCTTTAGGGCTTACTTTCTGGGACGTGACACAAGCGAAAGCCAGGTTCGGCAGGAAGTATTCTGGTAAAACCATCTCTGTCACCGAGGAACGACGATTTTTCCTCCAGCAGACGGCGCACCCCCTTCTTTGGTGGTCGATGGCACCTGAAGCTATCATTCGCAACGAAATTGATTTTTCGCCACCTACTCGTACTTTACTTCTTACAGGACCCAACACCGGGGGTAAGACCGTCATCCTAAAAACTCTTGGGTTAGCGGGCATCTGCGCACGCACCGGCTTTCCTTTCCCTGCTACAGATCAGCCTATTGTGCCTTATTTTGATTCGTTTTTTGCCGATTTAGGCGATCCTCAATCTATTGAACAGCATCTTTCGAGTTTCTCCGGCCATGTCCTCCGATTTAAGGAGATTTTAGAGAAAATTACAGACGATAGCCTCATCCTCATTGATGAGCTTAACTCAGCGACTGACCCGGAAGAAGGCGCTGCTTTTGGAAGAGCGGTGTTAGAGACAATTATGTCTCGAGGAGCCATGGTCGTAACTACAACTCACGATCCACAATTAAAGGCGCTGTCCATTTCAGATAAGAGAATTCTCAATGCCAGCATGGCCTTTGATGAAACTGCCCGCACCCCAACTTTTAGAATGTTGTTAGGAGTACCTGGAAGATCCCGTGCTCTTGAAACCGCTGAGCGTTTAGGAATACCCTTGGAAGTGGTCCAGCTAGCGAAGACCTATCTCTCTCGTGAACATAACGAATTTGAAAAAATGTTAGCCAAACTTGAATCTGACACTATGGAAGCTGCGCGAGCAAGAAAGGAAGCCGTCACTCTGCGCGAAGAAGCAGAACGTACAAAAAAAGAATGGACCGAAAGAACGTCCACTTCCATAAATGATCTTCTAGACCGCACCCGCCAAAAGCTCAGGAGAATTTTAGAACAGGCCCAGGACGAAGTAAGATCTTCTGTACGGAAACTCGACGAAATGAAGAGCCACCGTGAAATTGATAAAACACGCTCCCATCTAAACGAAACTCTCCAACAGGGCGCTCATAAAATTGAGAGCCTTTTAAGGGAGGAAGCCCCCGACATTGCTGAAGCCATTGCCCATAAAAACACACGCCCCACTTTAGGAAGTCCAACGGCGCTTAAGATTGAAGTCGCCGGCAAAGTGAGAATCCCCAAATGGAAGAGCACAGGAACTGTTTTGGAAATCACAGGAAATAAAATTAGGGTCTCGGTCGGAACAATGCAAATGATGCTTTCAGCCAGCGATCTTGAAGTCATTTCTGGAGCGCCTACTAAACCCGCTCAGGTGCATGCTGAAGTAAAAGAGACCCGAGGATCCACGGGGTCACAGCTTGATTTACGCGGAATTCGATTTGAAGAGGCTATGGGACAACTTGAAAGTTTTCTAGATCATTCTTACCGTAATGGTGCAATTGAAGTCAGTGTAATTCATGGCCTGGGCACAGGAGCATTAAGGGAAGGTACCCACAAACTTCTAAAAAAGCTGCCCTATATTAAAGAATACCGAGACGGCGGAACAGGCCAGGGAGGCACGGGCGCGACCTTAGTTGAGTTTGAAAAGGATTAATCTATTTCCAGTTTTGAAAACTAAATCCCGAAAGCAATAAAAACAAGCCAAAGAAGAAAGCCCGACACCACTGGAATCGTGAAATTATCATCTATATCGAACGGTATCAGCTCTGCCAATCCACCGGCTAAACCGCCCAAAAGTGAAACAGCCAGAATCACTCCGGTTGAATCTGTAATGGAAATTGCCTTCAAATAAATAAACGAAATCAAGGCACAAACGAGAATGCCTGCACCAGTTCCGACCAAAGTTTTACCATTTTTAAATTTAGGACCTAAATGTCCATAAAGTATTCCAAAGAGTGATGCTACTGGATCACCACAAGCCAAATAAAGTATACTCAGTACGGCTACCGGCTTAGGAAAAAGTCCAACTGCTAAAATAACTGCAACGATGTAATGAGGAATTGTACTCATCTGATTCACTTCGTGAGACCGCATGATGGTGCCCCACAAACGCATCATTTTTTGATTGATTGTAGGACTCCTCAGGCGAGCACTCTCAACAAAAAGATCTAAGCCTAGAAATCCAGTTAAGATCAAAAGTGCGGTACCTTGAGGAATTCCTAAAAGGTACAAGTAGACGATGACGCCTCCCATCCCCATATGCCAAATCTTTCGCATAAGATTGAGGTCATTTCGGAAAGGGAGTTGAATGGAATTTACATTAAAAAGGTGAGCTACTTTTGCTTCTGCGGTACGTTTCATAAATATCCTCAATGACTCTCTTATAAGGAAGCAACCAGGATGCCAAATAACCCGATTTATCAATTATTTTGCAATGTTTTTTGGTTATATTTTAGTTAGCAATTTTAACTAGTTAAGTCAGTCCTTTTCACATCCTTTACTAAAACCTTCATTTTACAATCTTAAAAATACCGAAAATGAGTAATTCTTTACGCAACCCTTGGTTTTACTGCGTATTTCCCTACGCACCTCTAAACTAAGATTGATCAAATCTTTATTTCCTTGACACGGAGCTTACTCAAATCGATCCTATAAGTAGACTCAAGAAGGTCTAATTGTTTTTACAAAGTATTTAAAGAAAAGGACGATCCATGGACGGAACCGTCAAATATACAGTTGGAGGCGTATCCTCAGCGGCAGACCCTAGTTATCGTTCTGCCTTTCCTTTAGACGAGGATACGAGCGCCGACATTTTTGACCCTGTAACCATTATTAAACCGGGCAGGGTAAAGCAAATCTGGGCAATTGGCGGCGGAAAAGGCGGGGTGGGCAAAAGCCTGGTTGCCTCAAGTCTGGCTATTGCACTATCGCGAATTGTTAACAGAGTCGTAGCAATTGATCTGGATCTAGGAGGAGCCAACCTCCACACCACCCTAGGCGTAGACCTCCCAAAGCAAACCTTGAGCGATTTTCTAAGCTTCCGAGTACCAGATCTTGAAAAATGTATTGTGCCTAGCGGAATACCCCATCTCGATATCATCAGCGGAGCGCAGGACGCAGTCGGAATCACAAATCTTCATTCCAAACTTAAATTCGAATTTCTAAATAAGGTCAGGCAAATTGATGCCGACTATGTCATTTTTGATTTGGGCGCCGGGACCAGCTTTAATACTTTGGATTTCTTTCTTTTCAGCGACATTGGATTAATTACTTTGCTACCAGAGCCCACTTCCATTGAAAATAGCTATCGTTTTATCAAAAGTTCTTATTTCCGGTATTTAGCACACTGTCAGTCCTTGAAAGAAATTAGGCCATTAATTGCCATGGCAATGGATCCGAAAAACCCTATGGGAATAAAATCCCCTTCGGACCTGTTCAAAGAAGTCAGTAGATCTCATCCAGAAACCGCTACGAAACTGAAACGACAAATCGAAAGATTTCGGCCCAATTTAATTGTCAATCAAACCAGGACTCAAACAGATGTCGACATCGGAGCCTCGA
>JBDSKY010000059.1:0-8892 GCA_039916675.1 Bdellovibrionia bacterium | reverse complement strand
GCAGATTTGGCTATAGTTCTGCTAATTTGTTCATCGCTGACGGAAATGACTCGGACATCCTGACTCAGGGCCTGAAAATGCGCATAGAGGTGGATGAGTCGTTCAATATTGCTTGGGTTGCCAACGTCCATGGCGTTTGCCAAAGTATTGACGGAGGTTTGGGGGCTCCAGGAGCCGGACCTAAAATAATTTGATAAAGTAAGATTAGAGTTGGTAGCAAGAATGACTTCTCGGATCGGAAAGCCCATTTTTTTTGCCCAAAGAGCTGCGACCGCATTTCCAAGATTTCCTGTCGGAATAATATATCCAGGAGATTTACCTCTTTGTGAAAGGTACTTCAGGCTTGAAGTCGCATAATAGCTGGTTTGAGGCAGTAATCGACCTAGGTTAATACTGTTGGCGGAAATTAAGTTGGAAAATTTTTCTGTCGCATTGAGGGCCAGTGCTGCTTTCACTAATCTCTGGCAGTCGTCAAAGGTTCCGTGGACTGCAATTGCTTTTACATTCTCTCCCCACGTGGTGAGCTGGCGCTCTTGCAACGGAGATATTTTATTTTTTGGATAAAGAATAACAACCTGAATTTCGGGCTTTTGAAAGAAAGCTGCAGCAACCGCTCCACCGGTATCTCCGGAAGTTGCTACTAAAACAAGGCCGGGGTGGAGGTTGGGGATTCTAGTGATACATTCCGATAAAAACCGTGCACCAAAATCTTTGAATGCTGCAGTGGGGCCATGATGAAGCTCCAATACGGCGGTATCGTTTTGTAAGAAAGTAAGAGGAACCGGGAAATTGAAAGCAGCTTCACAAATCTCTTTTAAGTGTTCTTGAAGTGGATCTTCTTCTAGCCAAGGTTGAAATAGGGGAGCAAATCCTCCTTCTAGGACAGATGTATGACTTGTAGGCGGAAAGGTAGGATACCTTTCAGGAACATAGAGTCCGCCGTCGGGAGCCAAGCCTTGCCGTAATGCTTCAGAAAAGAGAATCGGCGGAGATTTGCCTCGCGTACTGACGTATTTCATAAAATCAATTTTGCCCCTTCCATATTAATGGGAGAAACCCATGAGTCTGCTTGGGTTCCTGAATTCTTAAAGGAATCTGTCAAAGCCTGCGCTACCCTTTTACCCGATTCTTGGGAACTCACCCATGCAAATACTGAAGGGCCCGATCCAGAAATGGAGACTCCGAGTGCGCCAGCCTTTAACGCCGCTTCCTTTGCGGCAAGGAATCCATGAATCAAGGATGCTCGTTGAGGCTCAATCAAAACATCTTTCAATGAGAGCGAAATAAGTTCTAAATTCTCTTCAAAGCAGCCGATTAAAAAACCACCAAAGTTGGCAGTTTGCTTTACGTGTTGCTTCAAAGTAATTTCTGATTTAAGTGCAGCTCGAGACTTTCGGGTTTCTAGCTGAAGGTGAGGATGGACTAAGACGCATAATATTTGTTTAGGAACAGGAATGGCGAGAATATCTAAGGGATTGGTTTCTCTGACTAGGGTCAGACCTCCATAAAGGCAGGGAGCAATATTGTCGGGATGAGCTGCTCCGCTTGCTACAGCTTCCCCAATCATGGCGTATTTTAAAATTTCTTTCTTTGAGAGAGGTGAATCCAAGAGGGCATTTGTTGCAACCAAAGCTCCGATGGCTGAAGCTGCCGAACCACCCATTCCTGATGCAATGGGTATCCCTTTTTTTATCCACACGCGCAAACCAAAATTGAGATTTTGATCTTTATGTAATTCTAAAAGTCCAGCTGTTGCCACATTGAGCTTGGCATCAAGGGGAAGGGGGCTTGCGCACCCTGAAATTTCTTCGATAACCACAGGCAATCCTTGAGGCGGACGATTTATTCGCTCAATTGTGACTTCATCTCCAATTTCCTCAAGTGCAAAACCAAGGATATCAAAACCAACCGCGACATTGGCAACAGTAGCAGGGGCAAAAGCAGTCGCCTTCATTAATTTCCTCTTCATGCCGCACCTGAATTTATGGGCTCGCCTGTCACGGTGCTCCTAGGTATGAAGAAAGTCGCAAAAGGTCGGCAAAAACGCCGCCTGCAGTGACTTCAGGACCGGCTCCCGGTCCCTGAATAATCAAGGGTTGATCGTTGTAACGAGCAGTCTTGAATGCCACAATATTATCATTGCCCTTGAGACGGGCAAAGGGATGATCTGAAGAATAAGCATGCAGGCCAACGCTCGCGTTGCCGTTTTTGTCGATAACTCCTACGTAGCGAAGGACTTTGTGATTTTTCTTGGCCCGTTCCAACTTGGATTTCATTTTTTTATCATCATACCGAGATAAATCTTCAATAGGAATTTGTTTAAGCTCAAGTGGCAGCCCCATTTCTCTTCCTAGAATAACAAGTTTACGCCCTACATCACTACCGGATAAATCATCTTTGGGATTGGGCTCTGTGTAGCCTTTCGCTTTAGCCATCATAACAATCTCAGAGAAGCTTTTGTCTTGGGAAAATTGATTAAATATAAAAGAAAGTGTACCCGAGAAAATGCCCTCGATCTGTTCGATTTTATCGCCCGTATTGATGAGGTCTCGCAAAGTCTTTAAAATTGGAAGTCCTGCTCCAACATTGGTTTCATAGAGAAAGAAACGATTTTTAGCTTTGGCCGCCTCCTTTAGTGCTCGATATGATTTTAAAGATCCTGTATTGGCCTTTTTATTTGGAGTGATGAGGTGGATGCCATTATTTAGCCAGGATAGATAATGGGATGTTAGAGTCGAGCTAGCAGTACAGTCGATGATGACGGTATGTGGCAAATAGTCTGTATGTACATGGGATACGAACTTTTCCAAATCGAGTGGGATTGAATTTTTTTGTAGAGCGTCCTTACAGGTATCGCTGGAAATGTCAGTTTCGGTGTCGATCCAGCTGGCAAGATCAATTTCTTCAGCGAGTAACATCCTGCTCGAGTTAGCTAGCCCTCTAATGCGAAGGTCGATTCGAAAATCTGTTTTTAAGCGAGCTTGTTCTGTCCTAAGCTGATTCAAGAAAGTAGATCCAATATTTCCTAACCCAATCATTCCAATGGAAAGAGTTTGATTGGACAAGTAGAAAGATGAATGTACGACTCGAATAGCGCGTTTAGTATCGCTGCCTTTAATTACGGTTGATATATTTCTTTCGGAAGAACCTTGGGCGATGGCCATGACGCTGATTCCCGCTTTGCCCAGTGCTCCAAAAAATCTGCCAGCGACCGAAGGCTTTTGAACCATATTATCCCCCACGGCGGCCAAAATGCTGCAGTTGTGAGTTACAAAAACCTCCTGAATTTGTCCGTGGTGGAGCTCGGAAAAAAAAGCCTTCTCTACGATTGATTTGACATCTTTGGCTTGCTTCTCCTGGATTGCAAAACAGATGGAGTGTTCTGAGCTAGCCTGGGATATCATGATTACTGAAATGCCTTCATCCCGGAGGGCCTGAAAGAGCCGTTGTGCTACTCCGGGTACTCCTATCATTCCCGTGCCTTCAATATTGACCAAAGCAATGGCGTCTATCGCGGCAAAACCTTTTACTACTCTGTTGTAGGGTTTAGGGTCTTTGTGAATTTTTGTGCCAGGAAAACTAGGGTTGAAAGTATTTCGAATCCAAACTGGAATTTTCTTTTCAATAGCTGGGGCCATTGTGCTGGGGTGGACGACCTTCGCTCCGAAATAGGCAAGTTCGGTGGCTTCGCTGTAAGACATTTCTTCCAGGACTACCGCATCTGGAACCAGTTTGGGATCGGCACTCAATACACCATCAACATCAGTCCAAATTGTAATTTTGGATGCATTGAAAAGATCACCAAAAATGGTCGCGGAAAAATCACTTCCATTGCGACCCAGGGTCGCCGCAACTCCCTCAGGAGTGGAAGCAATAAAGCCAGTGATAATTAGATAATTTTGAGGGTTGGCTTTCAGCCAAGATTTTAATCTCGCACGAGAAGTTTTCCAGTCGATTGAGACTCCCGATTCAGATCTGTTGACAATGAGAACCAGGCGAGCGTCTAGCCACTGGGAATTGACCCCCAGCGATTGGAGATAGGTGTTTAAAAGTTGGGCAGACCAGATTTCTCCGTATCCAGAGATCAAATCTAAGCTCGAGATGGAAGCAGTCCGTGAAAGATAAATTCCACGCAAAATATCCGCCATGTCTTGAAAGTCGGTTTCAAATATTCTTTTGATTGTTAAATGATGGGGTGCTGGAAGAAGTTCGTCAATTGTTTGAAAGTGCTTGTCTTTTAATGCCTGGAGTTTGGCTAAGTAGGAATTATCCCGTCGCTTCGCTGACTCAATGAGCTCAATCAGGGAGTTCGTCACGCCGCTCATGGCTGACACTACGATGCCTTTCTTTTTGCCCTTTTCTTTATTAAGTTCTTTTTGAAAGATGTCATGGACACCTTTGTAGCGAATGGCTGAGGCTACGCTGGTTCCCCCGAACTTGTGAATAGTCCAATTTGATTGAGTCATACTTGGTCCTTATTGTGTGGGTGGGAATTTTTCAAGAGAAAAGGCCGGCGGCGGCTCATCAGAGTGCCGCCGCCGAAAATGAGAGCAGATAGAGTTACTGAGCTTTGTTTTGTTTAGTGAGCTCTAGGGTGATATCTCCGAATTGAGAGGAGATAACTTCTTTGATTGCTCCGTCAATAACGACTTCTTTTGGGTTCGCCCACATTTCGATACGTTTTACTGTTTTTGTTTTTGCGACAATGTGGATGCACTTGAAGGTACCAGCAGGGACCGTGACATCGGTATAATCTTGAGAGATTATTTCAGGTTGCTCATTTGGGATTGCTTCTTCTTTTCCATTATGAAGCATTTTAGTGATTTTTCCCGTGTTTCTATCAAGCAAGATTTGAGAGACGTCTTTTTGGCCCATAATAGCAACGTTTTGGGTGAGCCAAACGCCTGTACCTTCTTCACTAGTCACTTCTTTGTGCATACTTCCTTTGCCAAACGCCAAGGATAAGTTGTAATCCGAAGAGTCACCCACTTTCCAATTTATAAGGGCGAGAGGATCCATGTCTTGTAGCTGAAATAGGGACATATCTGCGGATGCCAAGCTGGTTCCCAAAAGTGTTAATATTAAAAGTATAGTTTTTTTCATGATTCATATCTCCTTAGCGGAGAGTATAGCCGGTTGTTTAAATAACGCTCAGAGTAAATTAGGAATTTGTTAATAATTGGGTAAGTTTATTTACTGCTGCCTCATAATGTTTTATCTGAATATCGTGAGTACCAAGACTGAAAGCTTCAGAAGTGGGCATTTTTTGTTGATAATTCCCGTCGGCTTGAAGGACCCAAGCTTGTCTTTGATCCTGTAGAAGAACTTGCAGAAGATCAAAAAGCCGTTTCTTTAAATTTTTGTCTTCGATCGGAGCCACTACCTCCACACGCGCCGTAAGATTTCGGTGCATCCAATCTGCAGAACCTATCAGGATGGGTCCGTCAAAGGGATCAATGAACCCGTGCTGAAAATGGAAAATCCGACAGTGCTCAAGAAAGCGCCCAATGATCGAAATTACTCGAATATTCTCGCTGAGTCCTGGAACTTGGGGTTTGAGGCAGCAAAATCCTCTAACAATCAAGTCAATGGATACTCCTGCCTGAGATGCGTCATAGAGAGCTTGAATAATATCGACGTCTTCCAGACTATTCATCTTTGCTATGATTCGGGCAGGGCGTTGACTGCGGGCTTCTTCCGCTTCAAACTGAATCATTTTGAGAAAGTAGGTTTTTAAGTGAATGGGAGCTACCAATAATTTATTATATTGGCGATTCAAAGATCTCCCCGTCAAGAAATGAAATAGCTGAACTACATCTTCTGTATATTCCGGCTTCGCCGTGAAATAACCAAAATCGGTATAAAGCCCTGCCGTTTTGGAATTATAGTTGCCTGTGCCTATATGAGCGTAGCTACGTACTTGCTTTTCCTCTTGGCGGACGACGAGCACAACTTTACAATGGGTCTTTAGGCCTACAACTCCATAAACAACATGAACACCTGCTTTTTCCAGGGACCTGGCCACTTGTATGTTTCGTTCCTCATCAAAGCGGGCCTTGAGCTCGACTAAGCAAACGACCTGCTTTCCTGCCTCGGCTGCTCTAATCAGAAAAGGAATAAATGGACTATCGGCGCCAGTTCTATAAAGCGTCATTTTGATTGCTAGAACTTTGGGGTCTGACGACGCAGTTCGAACAAATCGTTCAATTGAGTGGTGAAAGCTTTCATAGGGGTGGTGAACTAAAAGGTCGGTGTCTCTTATCGAATTAAAAAGTGAGGTTTCTTCATCTTGAAAGGGAGGAGGAATCGTAGGAACCCAAGGCTTGTATTTAAGCTCCTTACGTTCCAAATCAAAAATCACGTTTAGGGAAGAAAAGTCTATATCTGTTGTGTTTTCGTAAATTTCTTCATCATGGAGTTCAAGTTCATATTTTAAAAGCTCTCGGATCATGGGATTAGCTTGCGGGCCCAATTCCAATCTTACAACTTCAGCAAATCGTCTTTCGCGAAGTTCTTCCGTGATCATCTCCAGAAGATCTTCTGCATCTTCCTCGTCTCGATCAAGTTCAGCATTTCGTGTGATGCGAAACCACAGGCGGTGGAGAATCTCCATGCCGGGAAAAAGTTTACCCAGGAACTGTTTTAGGATCTGTTTAAGGGAGATGAACCTCTCTTCATTACCGGATTTAGGTAGTGGAATCCAAGCTGGAAAAGTAGAAGGAATCTTGACTCGAGCAAATAATGCTTCGGCGTCGTAATTTTCATCTGAGACATGCGAAGATCGAGGGTTTCTTAACAGGAGTCCATAAGAACTGGAGAGATTCGAAATAAATGGAAAGGGATGCCCGGAATCCACCGAAAGGGGGGTAAGTACTGGGAAGAGATTTCGATCAAAGTAATCTTCTAACCATCTCTGTTCATCGCCAGAAAGTTCGCCCCATTCGAGGAGATAAATGCCCTCTTTCTTTAATGCAGGAATTATATCTTGAGTCCAGCAGTTGGCTCGTTGCTCTAGGAGCGGCAAAAGAGATTTTCGAATTTCTTGGATTAAATCAGCAGGACCCAGTTGTTGGTTGGCACCTTTCAGAATTCCAGCTGCTTTTTGGCGCTTGAGGCCTCCCACTCGTTTCATAAAAAATTCGTCGAGATTGGTAGTAAAGATTTGAAGAAACTTCACACGTTCTAGTAAGGGAGTGCGAAGATCTATAGCTTCGTGCAAGACTCGAGCATTGAACTGAAGCCAGCTGATATCGCGATTCAAATATCGTCCCTGATTGATAAGGCTCTCGGGGTACATAATGCGAAGCGTAGGCTTTAAATGCCTTGATTTCAAGTCAAATTTACTGGATCAGGACGGCGATAATCCTGTTTTTGGAAACATTTCAGACACTGCATGCTGGGTAGCTGCGTTACGAGCATTGGAAACGGAGCGTCTGGATGCTTGTATTGTGCACGTGCGCCATTGATGATTTGATTCTAAAGCCCTATTTAAGTCTTTTGATAAAAGAATTAAGCGCGGTTATCAGTTCCGGAAAATAATCGTTTTTACGAGTGTTGAGGGAATGTAGGTTGTCTACGGAAGCCTCTAACAGAAATTTTTCAAGACGACGAAGAGGGCCTGAAATTCTGTGGGAAAAAATTAGGCCTAAGACGACAATAACTAGGATATCAATAACCGAAGTGGCTAAGAATATTTCTGACATAGTTGATTTCTGACGATTAATAAATGAGAAGAATGCCGAATTAGTAGGGATTCCATATTCCAGTCCCATTGCTTCAAATTTATTAAAGAACAGGTAATTGCTCCCTAAAAAAATCGAGATATTCAGGAAACTCGCAAGCAAAGCAAAACCGATAAACGTCGTTTGAAACTTGGGGTTAATCAGGATGCTTTTTCTTTTGTTTGACGGCATTCTTTAAATATATAACACTTAATAAATTATGGGATCAGAAATAAGTGTAACTTTGCCTCTGATCTTGACTCAATTGGTTTTTTTTGGCAGTGGCTGCGGAGATGCTTCTAAATGGGCAAATATTGCCGCTAAGTTTCCTGGGGCCGTGCCTTCGGTCCTGCCAGGAGCAGAAATTATCTCGCAAGAAACCTTCAATAATTATCTTCAGTCGGGCCGGCTTGCTCCCTTTAAAGCTAACGTTCCGCAGGGCAGTAAAAGTGGCTTAAGCCTTGGGGTCGAAGGCCGACAAGAGTTTTTGGCCGCAACCAACCTGGGCGAGGATATTATGCTAGTGGAAGATTATGAGAAAACCTCCCGTGGGACCCGCCCGCTAAAGAAGTCTTTTACCGATCCAGAATCCGTGATTGAGATAGAGGACTCTAATGGCCAGCTCAAGAGATTTCAGCTTTCGGATAATTCCTATAGGATTATTAGTGTGGCTAATACGATTCGTCGGCAGCAATTTCACCAGGAAGTCCCAGAGGAACCCTTGAGTTTTTCTCAAAAATCATTAAAAAAATATCTTGCACAAAAGTCATCTCGTAAAACATCAACTAAGCGAGCGCTTGCTTCCATCTCCGATGGAGCAACTCTCAGCCCGCTCCCTTCGATTCGTTGTCCAAGTTCAGAAGTGGGCCACGGGATCAATTTGGATGATGGCATAGCTATCGGAGGTGTGAAACCGCCGTATCGAACTTATTCTGACGGTTTAGTTTCTAATTTTGATTGGCCCCTGAAAAATATAGCGTCTTGTATCAAGGATCAGGGGATCCGAGGAACATGTACTGCATTTTCAGTCATTGGCGCGATGGAGGCGCTAATTACTCAGAAATATAGTCTGAATGCGAATTTATCTGAGCAGGCTTTCTACTTTAGAGGGAAGGGTTTTCTGGACCCCTATAGCCCTGGTTTAGATGGGTTTTCTGCCCAGCTCTATCTT
>JBDSKY010000058.1:0-8069 GCA_039916675.1 Bdellovibrionia bacterium | reverse complement strand
AAATCCAGCAAAACTATGGGTAGTTTTTTAAGAGTTATTTGTTCAGAAATTTGCTGAGATACGATCTGTAAAACAGCTTCCACACTCAAAGTGTGAAATTCACAAGCTGCGATCCAGCTCTTCCTAGCATGAAGCTCAGGGACGATTCTTACTCCGAGATCTAATTGATGGTGCGGCATTTTCAGGATTTAACTGATGGAGGGGGGTGCAAGCAACTGTAAAGTCCGCTTCCCTCTCCCTTTTTGGGAAGAAGAGGAAAGCGGACTTCTTTTTAAAAAATGACTTTCAACAGGAGCGTAATTCGATTAGGAGCCGTTCTAGAGAGACACTTCTATCCTTCGCCTTAACTTAACGTTTGAGCGGAGGGGGAGGAAGCGGAGGAGGAAGAGGAAGACCTTGAGCCGCCAGTAATCCCTTTTGAGCGGCAAAGGGAGCTAGAGGAGGCAAGCCCTTCTGAGCTGCAAAGGGAAGTAGAGGAGGCGGCAATGCCTTTTGAGCTGCAAAAGGTAGAGCCTTCTGAGCTGCAAAAGGTAGAGCCTTCTGAGCTACAAAAGGTACAGCCTTCTGAACTGCAAAAGGTACAGCCTTCTGAGCTGCAAATGGAGCTAGAGGAGGCAAGCCCTTCTGAGCCGCAAATGGAGCGAGAGGGGGCAATGCCTTCTGAGCTGCAAACGGAATACCCTTTTGAGCTGCAAATGGAGCCAGAGGAGGAGGAAGGCCTTTCTGAGCGGCAAACGGAGCCGGACCGAAAGGTACGGGTCCACCAAAACCGCCGAATGGGCCACCAATTCCAGGACCACCGAAGCCACCAAACGGACCGCCAATCCCAACGGGACCACCGAAGCCGCCAAACGGACCACCGATGCCACCAAACGGACCACCGATGCCGCCAAATGGACCTCCGAAGCCGCCGAAGCCTCCGAGGCCGCCGAGGCCACCGAGGCCACCGAAGCCACCGAAACCGCCGAATCCACCAAATAGGCCACCAAACCTAGTTGGAATTGAAATTATTGGCGGTACAATACCTGGAGGTAAAACACCCGGTACAATTCCGAAGGGCAGATTCGCACTTAGTACACCAAATGGAAGACCTGCTCCGAAACCAGTAAACGGAGTCGGAGTAAGCCCACCGAAGGCACCGAAGCCACCAAAGGGAAGCCCAATAGGCGGCGGAAGCACGGGCCCAAATAAGGGCCCAGGTACACCTATCGGAATCCCACCTCCGAAAGGCACACCACCTCCGAAAGGTACTCCACCTCCGAAAGGCACTCCACCTCCAAAAGGCACTCCACCTCCGAAAGGCACTCCACCTCCGAAAGGTACGGGTCCTGGGGCTCCGAGTATACCTGGACCGGGGACAACACCTGCTAACGCTGACGTTCCTGCAATTAAGCCGACAAAGGCACTTACAACTTGCGAAAGAGATCGGAAGGATTTCATTCAATATCCTCCTTAGAATATTTGGTTCAGCAACCAGCGGAATTGCAACTCAAATGCCAGACAGCAAGTCCCCGGAAACCCTTATGGGCACATGAGTTGCAAAGATTAACGAGGCCAATGCAACAATTAATAGTGATTGCCAATCGAGAGCCCTACGTGCATCAACGGGATGGAGCGTCCGTCAAAGTCGTGCGCCCTGCCAGCGGACTCGTGACAGCGCTTGAGCCGGTTCTCCGGCAATTCGGGGGTCTTTGGGTAGCACATGGCAGCGGTTCCGCAGATTTTGAAACAGTAGACGCGAACAGCGAAGTAGGAGTTCCTCCAACGAATCCTACATACCGTCTCCGGCGAGTCAAATTAAGCACCGACGAAGAAAACGGATACTACTACGGTTTTGCCAATGAAGGGCTTTGGCCTCTGTGTCACTTAGCGCACAACCGTCCTGTATTTCGTACTTCTGACTGGGAGCACTATCGAAGTGTGAATCAGAGGTTTGCCCGAACCGTGCAGGAACAAGATCTAAATGACGACTCGCTTATTCTGGTTCAAGACTACCATTTTGCGCTGGTGCCACGTTTTCTCAGAGAGCAGTATGAAAACAGAAAATTTAAAATCAGTCTTTTCTGGCATATTCCCTGGCCCAACCCTGAAGCCTTCGGCATCTGCCCTTGGGGAAAAGAAGTTCTACGAGGAATGTTGGGAGCCGATGTCATTGGATTTCATACCCAGTATCATTGTAATAATTTTCTAGAAACCTGTAATCGTTACTTAGAGGCACGCATTGACTGGGAAAGATTTTCTGTCACGATGGAAAATCATGAAACTTTAGTTCGTGCATTCCCGATCGGCATCGATCCAAAACCTGTCAAGGTTTTAAACTTCCTGGAAATAATTCAACTTAAAAAAGACTATAAGATTGATGCTGAAATTATCGCGGTAGGAGTAGATCGCCTCGATTACACCAAAGGCCTGATCGAACGAATTGAAGCCACCGAAAGATTTCTCGAAAAATACCCAAAATATCAGGGAAAATTTACACTTGCTCAAATGTGCGCTCCTAGTCGCACCATGATCCCTGCTTACAAAATTTTGGCTGAAAAGTTGAAGGCAGTAATAACGAGGGTAAATTCCCGATTCAGTAAGTTGGGGGATAGCTATCAACCCATTGTTTTTCTTCATCAACACTTTGAATGGGAAGACATTCAGTATTTCTACCAACTTGGAAAACTTTGTTTAGTCACCTCTCTTCACGATGGAATGAATTTAGTGGCTAAAGAATATGTTTGGTGCCAGCAACCTGAAGCAGGCTCTCTTGTCTTAAGTAAGTTTACCGGTGCAAGCCGAGAACTTTCCGAAGCATTTATTGTCAACCCTTATTCCATTGAAGAAATGGCTGATGCGATTGCCGGGGCAATTCAGCTCCCCGATGCAGACCGAATTCGCCGAATGCAAGCCATGAAAGAGAAGATTTTCACCCAAAGCGCATTCCAATGGGCAGAGGACCTCATTCGAGTCCTACAGAACAAGATAGACAACCCCTTGAACGACTTCCCTTCTCCACAAGATACGTGTAAAGTCGCCGCATGGCAAAGACGAGAGCCGGCACCCTTACCCTCCCAGTTACGCACTCTATCGGGGCAATCCAGGAAGACATCATAAACTGCTCCCGTTGCTCAAGACTCCGTGACTACTGCTCTGAAGTCGCTCAGATTAAACGAAAATCTTATTTGAAAGATCAATATTGGGGGAAACCTATTGCAGGCTTTGGCACTCAGAATGCGAATTTAGTGATTATAGGACTAGCACCTGCGGCTCACGGTGCGAATAGAACTGGACGAGTTTTTACCGGCGATCGTTCAGGAGATTGGCTGTACCGAGCTCTATTTAAAGCCGGATTTGCCAATCAGCCTCAAGCGCATAATATTGACGATGGCCTTATATTAAACAATTGCTACATTACATGTGCAGTGAAATGCGCGCCACCTGATAATAAACCGACCCCGGCAGAACTGGAAACTTGTGGTTTCCACTTGGAACGGGAACTTCAAGCCTTGACGGAAGTTAAGGTCTTCGTCGCGCTTGGACAGATTGCTTATAAGGCCCTTTGGACATATATATCAAAGAGAATAAACCATTCAAACCAACCGTCAACCGATGGAAATACTCCAGCTTCCCGCCGGCCTGATTTTAAGCATGGGGCTCAGATCTCCCTCCCCGGCAACCAGTCACTTCTGCTTTCCTACCATCCTAGCCAGCAAAATACCTTTACAGGACGATTAACGGAACCTATGTTTGATGGAATTTTCAATCAGGTTAAAGTTAAATTAGCGGAGCAAAGGCACGGTCTATAATTTACCTATATTACTTATAGAGCAATAAAATTGTAGCAAGGTATTTTACCACTTCTGGACTGGGATTGGAAAACTCAAATCCTACAACTTTGTTTCCACCTTCACTGGCTCTAACATTTCTTGTTATACCTTGTACTTCAACCATCTTAGACCCCTCACGTAGGGCAAAATGAAAGTGCACGAGATCACCGACTGCGAGAGGTGCGATTGTCTCAATTTGTAGACCTTTGGGACTGATATTCGTTCCTGCCCCGTAATACTCGGATTGAATCCAATCCCTCGTATTTTTAACCTTGATCGGTACTACCGAAACGGAGAACTTCGCCCCCCTTCGATAGGCCTTTCGAGTGAAATTCTTTTTCAAAAAATCCAGAATAGCCATTTTACGCCCTCTTGAAGATATTTTAGCTTATAAAATATTAATCTTAGTTCGTTGAAAATGGTCTTCGAAGGAGGCAACCTTTTTCACTTGTAAACGCCCATTTTCAAGCTTACGAGCTTCGAGATTCCCTAAACAAAAATCCATATTGCGAAGGCGGTAGAGGATTGCATAAGCCAACACACTCACGAACCCCTGAAATGCAGCCCGCAAGTCTAATTTCGAAGATCCGTTGGCGCGACCTAGCAGTTGGATTGGAATTTCTTTGACCTTCATTCCCAAATTCAGCGCCCGAAATAAAAGCTCTTGAGCTAAAGCAGCGCCTCCGGGCAACAATGTAAAAGGTGGAATTCGAACAAACACTTCTCTCCGATAGGCCCGAAATCCGCTGGTCCAGTCGTTAATCACGCTTTTATGAATTCTACGTTCAAGAGCCACTCGAATATAAAAATTGTTAAAAAAGGTAAAAACACGTTTAGCTTTTGGACGTAGATCAGAACCTCCAACAACCAAACGGGAGGCAATCGCGATATCCGCTACCTCCAGTTCATTTAATAATTTAGGAATATCTAACGGAGAGTGAGATAAATCCCCTTCAATTTCTACAATACGATCGGCGCCCATCTGGAGAGCGATATCAAATCCCACTAAACTAGCGGTGCCACGGCCTTTTTCGTCCAATCGTTCTATAAGATGTATTCCCGGGTTTTCCTTGGCCAACTTGGCCACAAGTTCTGCCGTTCCATCGGGAGAGGAATCATCAATGACTAAAATAGAAAGATCCGGGATCTTTAGCGCGACGATTTGTTCAATCAGCGATTGGATTGTCAACGATTCTCGGTAGGTAGGAATAATAACAAAGGTTTTCACAGTATATAGTGTACCTCGAAAATTTTTGAACGGATACTGGGCAAATTTTTCCGACATTTCTCTCACATTTTGTTATCTTGCCTTCGACCATGGCCATTCTAGAATTCCCAAATCCCCGCCTCGCTTCCCCGGAAGGCATCGTCGCTCTCGGGGGTGATTTGGAACCAGAAAGCCTAGTCTTGGCCTACCGTCAGGGGATCTTCCCTTGGCCTATTCAAGGACTAGCGCTCGCTTGGTTTTGCCCCCCCGAACGAGCGATCTTGGAATGGGATCGCCTTCATCGACCACGGAGTCTTGCTCGATTCGAACGTAAAAAACCCTTCCAATTTAGTCTGGACCAAAATTTTGATAAAGTAATATTCAAGTGTTCCAAAGTTCCCCGCCCGGGACAGGAGGGAACTTGGATTACCAAGAGAATGCTTGCCGCCTACAAAGCCTTTCACCAACTGGGTCACGCGCACAGCGTGGAGGTTTGGAAAGAGGATGTCCTGGTAGGAGGACTCTATGGCGTAGATGCAGGAGGAGTGTTTGCAGGAGAAAGCATGTTCTATGCTGAACCGAACGCCTCCAAGCTAGCCATTCTATTCTTGATGGATTATCTTCATTCACGTGGAAGCAATTGGATGGATATTCAGATGATGACTCCTCATATGGAAGCCCTGGGAGCCCGCTTAATTTCCAGAAACGAATACCTGGAGAAACTTGCTCAGGACCAAGCCCGAAGTCTGTGTCTTTTCTAAGACTACTAAATTAAACTTGTATTTAGGCCCTGCTCTTACGTTTCAAAGAGATTGTTAGGGTAAAACGAGCTACCGGCTCTATCCCCTCTTTATCAGGTACCGTAGCTATTACCTGAACGGAAAGATTCTGGCGTTCGCCCGACTCAATGGCTCTTTCCACAAGCTCCGCAATTTCTTTTCCACTTTCGCAGGAAAAATGAACGTCGCCTTCGGCACGCTTTAAGAACTCAGCATGAAAATCTTTAAAGATGAGAGAAACGCCCACGCCGCTCTTCTGAATCATCTGCAACGCAATCATGCCACCCGCACAATCGGCGCCTATCGCCAATGCCCCAAAATACATAGATCCAAGGTGATTTTTAGTCCGACGATTTAAAGGAATCTTGATTTCACATCGGTCATCACTCAGGTCAACAACGGAAGGAGTAGTAAAAAAAAGCAAAGGAATCTTAACGCCAAAAGCTCGCAACAAGAATGTATCCCTTAATTTCTGGGGGATGGCTTGTGCAATAGGTCCAGCAATAAAGTTTGTTAAGGACTGATCAAAAGCTTTTAGGTTCATTAGAAGACTCCATCCATAATTAAATAAAGGAGAAAACACCACGCTTTCTCCAACTTATCTTATACAGACTCAAGTAAGGAACTCAAGACTAGGGAACTATTAGTCCGCAAATGTAGACGAGCATGCTCTAGTTCCTATGACGACGTAAAGATTCAATCTTTCGGCGCCATAGGAGCTATGATTCAAGCTTATAACTAGAACGAAACTTTATTTTTTCTTAGTTTTCTTTTTCCGGAACGCAGATTTTTTGTCCGCAGCTCTCTTGGACTTGGCTTCATGATAAGCCTTTGAAAAAACTTTGTCAGTTTTTAGCTTTAAAACGCGTTTTTTACGTCCTAAGTCTTTTTTCTTCTTACGGGAAACTTTATTAGCAGGTGCAGCAGCGCCAGTAGCAGGTTTGGCGGCTTTAACTTCGGTAACTTCAGTCGTACTCATAGTTCAGTGTTCCTTTACAATTTTCGACCTTGATACCTTATCTGCTCAAGTAATTCCAGCGTTTTATCGCTCTAGGCCGCAAGGCCCCCTACTTTTGAGAGGATTGAGGGGACATTTGCTTCTAACGTCGCTTTTGTACGAAGCTAAGATGTTCATTGGATTGAGGACTAGTAATAGGGCTAGGAAAGTATTCGAAAGCAATTTCGCCCAGCAGAATTGAGACTTTCACTTTTCCCCCGAGCTCCAGCTTGCCGAATAGGATCTCTTCAGAAAGAGGTTTTTTTATCTGGTCTTGAATAAGTCTAGCCAAAGGTCTTGCTCCCATGAGGCGATCGTAACCTTTGCCTGCTAACCAATCTCGAACGTCGCTACCGAATTCAACATCCACGTTTTTACTTAAAAGCTGAGACTCGAGTTCTATCAACTGCTTACTCACTACTTGGGTCACTGTCGAAGGATCCAATGGGTTAAAATAGACGATGGAATCCAAGCGGTTTCTAAATTCAGGACTAAAGGTTTGTTCAACCGCTTTTTGAGATAGCGCTCCCGTCACCGCATGGGAACCCATCCCTAAGGGTCTACGCTCTAATTCGCGCGAGCCGACGTTAGAGGTCATAATCAAAATTGCGTTTCGAAAGTCAGCTTTACGCCCATTACTATCGGTGAGAACACCATGATCCATCACTTGAAGAAGCACATTCCAAACATCTGGATGGGCCTTCTCCAGTTCGTCTAACAATATTATCGAATGAGGATTTTTCAATACACCATCCGTTAAAAGTCCGGCTTGCTCAAAACCGACGTAACCTGGAGGTGCGCCGATCAAACGCGAAACCGTATGTTTTTCACTGTATTCGCTCATATCAAACCGCAGAAATGGAACACCTAGACAACGAGCCAGTTGTTTGCTCAGCTCAGTCTTACCCACCCCCGTAGGACCACAGAAGAGAAATGACCCGACAGGACGATCTCCCGTTCTTAAACCAGAACGAGCCAAACGAATTGCAGTTACGAGCGCTTCTACCGCCGGATCTTGACCAAAAATGGACAATTTCAGATCCGCTTTTAGATTTTTTAATCTAGCTTTCTGACTTGTGCTGACCGATCTGGCTGGAATTCTGGCAATTTGGGCCACCACTTCCTCAATCATCTGCGAATCTAGGATGGGCTCCTGAGCCTCTGAATCTTGAAAATTTTCTGGAGAAACATGGGAGCCATTGTGACGAGCCAAAGCCATCTCCATGAGTGCATCTGGTCGAGTAGCACTATGTGTTTCTGTCCGAGAATCTGCA
>JBDSKY010000057.1:0-4190 GCA_039916675.1 Bdellovibrionia bacterium | reverse complement strand
ATAAGTTGACACCCCTTTGGTGAACAAATACTACTCCCTGTAATCTATGTCACAATCGAATTCTATCCGAAATATGAGCTTTTATGAACACTTTGATGAACTGCGTGTTCGATTCATGCGGTGTCTGGCCGTATTTTTTGTCGGCTTTATTCTCTGTTATTCTTTTTCAGAGCCCATCTTGGCCTTTTTAAGAAAGCCTTTATTTGAAGTTCTTCCCGAAGAGCAGCGAAGGCTCTATTTTACTAGTTTATTTGAAAATTTCTTAACTCATCTTAAAATCAGCGGATACGCTTCCCTTTTTGTTTTCTCTCCTTATTTTTTCTCTGAATTTTGGGGATTTATTGCCCCAGGGCTTTATCCAAAGGAAAGAAAGCTAGTTGTTCCGTTTGTACTCGCAGCTTCAGCTTTTTTCATTGGAGGAGCTTGCTTTGCATACTACGGCCTGTTTCCTATAGGGTTCAAATTCTTCATTACCTATGGAGCAGCAAGTGATTTTCCGATGCTAACGATTGATAGTTATTACGGAACTTGCCTTAAGTTGCTTCTCTTGTTTGGAGTTGCATTTGAGCTTCCTGTCTTGATTTGCCTTCTAGGATTTCTCGGTTTAGTGGATGCTCCCCTATTGAGAGAACATAGAAGATCTGCAATCTTGGTCATTACCTTGCTTTCGGCGCTTTTTGCTCCTCCAGACGCAGTCTCCATGTTGATCTTGGGGATTCCATTGGTCTTTATGTATGAAGGGGCAATATGGGTCGTACATTGGACCGGGCGTCCTCGCGTCCGTTCAGAAGGTGCTGCAAGCTCAAACGATGAGCCCCCTCAGAATCCGTTGGAAGGTCGCTCCCGCCCTTAAAGATTCATTCTTTGCTTTCTAACGGCGCTATGGTACATCACTCCAAACCTTGCTCGGATAGCGGTGCGTCAAATTGCATCCGGGCTAATGGACATTCGTCCACTAACCATAAGGAGGAATTATGGCAAATACTGCAACTGGAGCACTTCCAGGGTATGAAACTACGTACATCACTCGCTCTGAACTTTCAGACGATAACTTAAAATCCATCCAAGAACGCCTGAATCAGGTTGTTTCCACATTTGGCGGTGAGTTAGTTCTTTCCGAAGATTGGGGTAAGCGTAAATTGGCTTACACGATCCAGAAAGAAGCTCGCGGTCATTACACTTATTTCGTGTACTCTGGAAAGCCAGGAGTTGTTCACGAAATTGAACGTACTCTAAGACTTCAAGAACACGTTTTGCGATTTTTGACAGCAAATTTGGCAGATGAATTTGACAGTCAAGTTTTCAAGAAACGCCGTTCTGATATCCACGCAGCTGCAAAGCGACGTGAAGAAGAGCGCGAAGCTCGACGTGAAGAGCGAAATGCTGAACGTCGTGGCTACGGTGACGATCGTCAAGACTACCGTCGGCATGATATGGATGGGATGGAAGATCTCTCCGCAGGCGCTGGCGAAAGCGACGACGAGTAAGAACAGAAACTTTTAGGAGAATCTCATGGCCACAACAAATTTAAAATCAGATATGCGTGAACGAAGCGATCGCTCGAACTCTAGTCGAGATGATCGTGGAGGAATGGATAAAGACGGAGACGACCGCGGCCGTAAAGGCGGCGGAGGAAGCTTTCATAGAAAGAAAGTTTGCCGATTTTGCTCAGATCAAGACTTTATCTTGGATTACAAAGATGTGCGAATGATGCAGTCTTTTGTTACTGAACACGGAAAGATAGTTCCACGACGGATTTCAGGCAATTGCTCTCAACATCAGAGACATTTGACTACAGCCGTAAAACGGGCCCGTAATTTGGCCTTGGTAGGCTATGTTTCGATGGGTACCTAATCTTAAGAATTGGATGGAATCTCTAAATAATCCAACTCCAGCGAAGGACGTCGCTCTAGGCGAGGCTTCTTTCGTGAACGACGAAGTTCCTGGTAGTCCAAATAATTCTATTCGAATTCTTTGGTGGGTGAGATTTCTTCCATTTTTTTTGAGCGCACTTTTTTTTCTAAGCGGGTTATTTGCGGTGTTTGCTCCGCTTCCTATTCTTTCGAGTCATTTGAGAAATGGAAGGAAGTGGGCTTGGCTGGCAGCTTTATCCAATTGCATTATTGTTGCGTTGGCGGGTGGTCAACTGAGTTTGATTTTTTATGTGGTTTTCATTGTAGCGCTTTCGTTGAGTTTGCCTGAGCTACTAAAGTTGAAAATTTCACTCGAAAAATCGACTGTTTTAACCCTCTTAGCAATGGCGCTTTCTGGTGCTTTGTTCGTTTTTGGCGATGCTTTGTATCACCATTTAAATCCGATATTGGAAATCAAGAAACAAGTTTCAGGATTTGTAGATCTTTTGGGTCAGTCGATTGCGTCTGGTTCGGGAGTTACAGGATTGCTGAATGCTGCTGAAGTTGATGAATGGAAACGAAGCCTTTTGGTTGAGTTTCCATCCATTGTGGCAGTTTTTTCGTTGGTTTTGGTATGGGCCAATTTGGTTTTACTTTTAAGAGCTAATCCAAATCAGATGCGTGAAAGTCTTGGCTTAGATGTCTCATTTTTGAAAAAATGGAAAGCACCCGATTACTTAGTATGGCCTACTATTGTTACTGGGTTCTTCCTGATTTTTAATGCGGGCGTAGTGTCGAATGTTTCCTTGAATGTGTTTAAGTTTCTAATGGCGATTTATGCTATTCAAGGGTTGAGTATATTGACCTACTTTTTCGATCTCTGGGGCATTCGAGGGTTTTTCCGGATAATCGGATTTTCCATTGCTGTTTTCTTAATGACGCCAGTAATTTTGAGCCTAGGCTTTTTTGATCTCTGGTTTGACTTTCGCAGTAGGTTTAAGCAGTAGTTTAATAATATTTTTTATATGAAGGAGTAAATCATGCTAGTTATTTTGCGTGAAAATGTTGAAAATTTGGGACGAATTGGTGATTTAGTTAAGGTATCAGATGGATACGCAAGGAATTTTCTTCTGCCTAGAAGCTTAGTTGTAGCTGCAGATGAAAAAAACGTAGCCGCAATTGAGCATCAGAAACGATTGCTCGAAAAAAGACGCCTAGCGCAAAAAGCAGGCGCTCAAGAACTTGCCAAGAAATTGGAAGAGTTCTCCTGCACTATTACCAGAAAAGTTGGCGAACATGACAGGCTTTTCGGTTCTGTTAGTTCCTCAGACATTGCCGATGCTTTCAATAAAGCAGGTTACAAGGTTGAAAAGCGTTGGATCCAATTAGATGGACACATCAAGAGCTTAGGGATTCATCCAGTGACAGTTAAATTGGAACCAGAAGTTTCCGCTACTGTTAAAGTCTGGGTAGTTAAAGAGGAGTAATGTTCGGAGAAGAAGAGTTTGGCAAGAGCCGAGGGGGTTCGCCAGAGGGGGCGACAGAGGGCTCGAAAGATCTGAATTCTTTTTCCTATAATGGGGGAAAAAATTCTCCCGATTACCGCAACACATCTATACCGGCAGGCAGAGTTCCGCCCCATCATAGTGAGGCCGAGCGCTCCGTCTTGGGTGCGATATTACTGAATAACGAAAGTATTTTTCGCGTCCTTGAAATTGGATTAACGCCTGCCGATTTTTATCAAGAATCCCATCAAAAAATATTTGAGGTCGCATTAGCTCTTTCCGAAAGGGGACAGCCAGTCGATCTTGTTACTATGACGACTACTCTTCGTGACCGAGGGTGGTTTGAACGAGTAGGCGGGGCTGCGACGCTCACTAGCCTATTTGATGATACGTTTGCAGTGGGTAATGTCCTTCATTACGGTCGTATTGTTCGAGATAAATCCGTCCTTCGACACATGATCCAAACTACGGCGGAACTTGCTGCCGAAGCCTATGACGGCGTCGAAAATACTGAAGCCTATTTAGACGAAGCTGAGAGACGAATTTTATCGGTATCAGATTCTAAACTCACGAAGTCCTTTGCAAGCATGCAGGAGGTCTTAGTTCAGAACATGCATTCTATTGAGGAAATGTCTCAGAAGAAAGCAGATGTCATTGGGCTGGGTACCGGATTTACGGATTTTGATCGGTTAACGAGTGGATTACGCCCAGGGCAGTTGATTGTTTTGGCGGCTCGGCCTGCAATGGGTAAAACTAGTTTGTTTCTCTCCATGGCCCAAAATATTGCGATGACCGGTAAAGCGGTGGTGGCCATTTTTTCTCTAGAAATGTC
>JBDSKY010000056.1:0-3882 GCA_039916675.1 Bdellovibrionia bacterium | reverse complement strand
CATTATCGATACGATTATAGGCCGGAGGGTCGCCGGCAGCGTCAACCGGGGAACCCAGATTTGGGTGACTTAGAGGTAACGCATTATATGCGCGCACCAGGATGATTCGTCTCTCATCTATCCCTTTTTGAGCCTTCTCTATAAGCACTCGGTGTTTTAACTCTTTCTTTGTCAGGGCGTCTGCCTTTTTATTGATTCTTGGAGAAAGGCTTCTCCCTTATTTAGATAATGCTTACTTCGGGCGGTATGCCAATCGGCGACAAAATCATCTCCATCTCGAAAGGCCATTCTTGCGTAATTATTCTGAATAACAGCATTTTGCCACGCACTATTATGCTGCTCCATTTTGATAGTTGCCGAGGAATCGAGTTTGACTGCTTCTGAGGAGGCTTGTTTGGCTGCCTTGAGGCTTTCTTTTTCAGTATTTTCCAGGCCAGCATTATTAAAAGGTTTGGGATTTTTGGACCCTACAGGCCATGCATTTGCGATATTAGGAATGATCACTATAACAAGGGAAAGAGATTGAAATAAGTTTAGCTTGCCTCGCCACCAGTAATTGTGAATCCTCATTAAAATATTATAAACAATATTAGTTTTATTTCAAGATGCCCCTCCGGTAAAGCTGTCTATGTTTAACTTCTTAACATTATTTAACTGAACAATACCAAAGCGCTTTATTTGTTTGAAATTCCGATGAAAACAGCATATCGGAAGGCACGGTGAATACACTAAGCTTTTCAATTATCACACTCCTTGTTGCGATGACCTCTATTCAATTTGGGGCCACATTTGCTAAACAGTTGTTTCCATTTGTGGGAACAGCGGGAAGTTCGACCCTCAGACTGCTTCTAGCGACAGTAATACTTTTTGTAGTCTGGAAGCCCTGGCGAGGCAAAATAAGCCGCGCCGAGATCCGTTCAATTGCCCTTTACGGCATCTCTCTCGGATCCATGAATCTTCTATTTTATATGGCGTTGGCCCGGATTCCCCTTGGCATTGGAGTCGCACTTGAATTTACAGGACCCTTAGCGGTTTCACTAGCTTCTTCGCGGCGAATCGGCGACGTCTTTTGGGCTGTGCTAGCAGTGACCGGAATTTTGTTACTCATGCCTGTGTCTGACGCCTCAACCGCGTTGGATCCCATAGGGGTAGGTTACGCCCTGGCTGCCGGGGTCGCGTGGGCACTTTATATTTTGTTTGGTCAGAGGGCTGGGGCCTCCATGCATGGAGGGAGGGCCACTTCGTTAGGAATGTTAGTAGCCACTTTAGTAGTACTACCAATTGGCGTGTTTCAAGAAGGGGCAAAACTTTTGGATTTGAAGTTATTTCCAATCGCCTTCTCAGTGGCATTGCTGGGCAGCGCAGTCCCCTACACCTTAGAAATGTTCGTGTTAAAGAAACTTCCTGCGAAGACTTTTGGAATCTTAATGAGCCTAGAGCCTGCCATTGCGGCGATTTCAGGTCTCTTTCTCTTGAACGAACGTTTATCACTAGTCCAATGGTCGGCCATTGGTTGTATTATTGCGGCATCCACGGGTAGCTCCTTGTCCATGCGACATGACACCGTTCCTCCTTTGATCGAAGCGCCTCTTTAGTAGTGCTTTGGTATCGATCTAATTCACAGAGTTGCAACATTACACGCAAGCCCTTGAGCACTTGGAAGACTTTCAAGCTCTGCTTGGTAAGCTTGCTGAACGAGTGTTCGTATGAAAGCTTTTCGATCGTTATAGGACTTTCCACCAAAAAGAGAACTAACCGCAATTGCATTATGATCTTCGTGGATTAGGCCCAGTTCCCGGCCAATTCGGTGGTCTTCCTGTTCCTCACCCAGAAGTAAACCATCATTAGGCCCGATATCGTTTAAATTATTTCCAGCCATTTCTAGAAGGCATCTTGTAGTGAGTGAAAGATCTTTACTCTCAGCGACGCTACGGACGTAGAATATTTTGCCAGAAATCAGTTTGCGCTTTTCAAGTCCGATTACCTCACCATACTGATCTACCAGTTCACGCTCAAAAACCTCAAACGCAAGGTCGAGTTTTTCTTTAGCAAACTTCGGTTCGAGGCATTCTACACCTTCAAAATTTTGTTCGGAGAATCTTTTCAGAGGAACAAGAGGTGAGCGAAGGCGATTGTCACCTAGGATGCTGCAACCTTGAATTGTACCTTGAACGAGGAGCACCTTATCTACTTTATTCTCCGTTATCAGCTCAGGATGCAGTAAAATAGTATGGAGAATCTCTGTGGCGCCTTTGCTATGACCTAACAAGATGACCGGCTTTTGCTCTTTTTCATATGCCTTGAGTACTGTTTGATAAATTGCGGCAATATTTTTCGAAAACCTTTGGGTTTTTGGAAGAAAGAATGTGGTGGTCATTTTAAGATCTTTTTTCACTGCATCCACTGTCGAGTAAAAATATCGATATATGGGGCCGCTCAATTCATTAATGAATCCGGATACGACAACCACTTGCCTTTCATTAAACAATTCTAAGGTAGAAGGTAAAAAAGAACTTTTTTGTTCTGTTTTTTCTAGCGCCCATTGTTCCTCAAACGGGGTAATTTCTGCAGCCAGGCAATAAATGGGCGAATGCAGGGAAGTTGAAAATAGGACAACAGCTAACATTATAAAACTTCGCTTCAGTCTCATCATTTACCTCTTTCGCTGGCAAAAATAACTACTTCGAATCTTTTGAAACGGCTGATTAACAAGAGAGAGTCTGAAAGGCCATCAAATTTAGCCAATGGCCCCTGATTTAGCGGCTCCAATATAAATATTAATAATTTAAAAAATTGTTGCCAAATCCTCCCTAATTGGCGAAAATTATAAGAAACTTGCAGGTCAGCCTTAAAAAAGGAGCTTTATGAAGAGATCACAATGGTTATTGTGCGGACTAAGCGTCGGATTATGTTTTTCACAAAACTCCTTTGCCGATTTATTGGCAGTCCAGATAGAGCCAATCGTCGGTTACGAGCGGGTACAGCAGTTATTGCCTACACCTCACTCAGTCAATCGACTCATTTATGGCGCGAGAGTTTCCGCGGGTTTAATGATGATTTCCGGTGAAGCCGAATATACACACGGGGTTTTACAGGAAGACTTTCCTGACCTTTCACAAACCAGTGCAAGTGATCGTCTGAAAGTCGGGCTACGTTCGGGAATGGGATTAGGCTCGCTAATCAATCTCTCTATCCGAGGGGGTGTTCAGGCTTCGATGACTCAAACAGCGCAAACGGTCTCGGGTGTTACAACAACTCATTATACCCCTCTTAGATACGATCCTTACGCAGGGGCAACCGTAAGAGCGAAATTAGGAAAAAATTTCAATGCTACCGTGAGTGTGGTTGCAGTGATTCGAGATATTAATCACATGGAAGACAACGAATACCAGACGACAGCAGGTCTCGCCATTAGTTTCCCTTAGGCTTCTCCGGCTTCATTTCGCCTAGGTGTTTCTCCCACAAATCCGGCCGTTTTAATCGTGTACAATCCAGCACTTGCTGTTGTCGCCATTTTTGAATTGCCCCATGGTCCCCACTCAGGAGGACATCTGGCACTGACAGACCCTGAAATTCTCGGGGACGAGTATACTGCGGGTATTTCAGCAAACCATTTTCTAGACTGTCTTGTGAGATAGAAAGCTCATTACCGACTACTCCTGGAATCAGTCGTGTGATCGTATCTGCCATAACTAACGCAGGAAGTTCTCCTCCGGTTAAGACATAGTCGCCGATCGAGATTTCATGATCTACGCAGAGATCGATAAAACGCTGATCAACACCTTCATAATGGCCACAAATTAAAACTAGCTTAGTGCAACTGGCCAGCTCCCGTGCAAGGTTTTGATCAAAAACTTTGCCTTGGGGGGAAAGCAGAATAGT
>JBDSKY010000055.1:0-5111 GCA_039916675.1 Bdellovibrionia bacterium | reverse complement strand
CGGGCTCTACTGGCATTTCGTTGATATTGTGTGGATCTTTCTTTATCCACTTCTCTACCTTATGGATCGTCATTGATGAACACACCTAAATTTGAAACCAATCACAATACTCCAAACAAAGAATTGCCAGAGCCGTCTCCCAAGACATACCTCTATACGTTTTTAGCCCTCATTTTGCTACTTGCGGCAAGCTTTCTGCTAGCGCGAGTTGATTTGGGTCCTTTGAACACGTCCGTAGGCCTTCTAATTGCGGCACTTAAGGCGGTTCTAGTGGGACTCTACTTTATGCACCTTCGATATTCGAGTGGGCTAACTCGACTAGCTGCAGCCGTAGGAATTTTTTGGTTTGGAATAATGATCGCACTAACCCTTTCCGACTACGAATCCCGTAACTGGCTTCAACTACCTAACCCCTGGCCGCAAAAGTTTCAAAGAGGGCAAGGACAATAAGAAAGAATTGTTCGCCGGTAAAAAAGGAGAAATCCCCTACACGGGAAGGCTGAACAGGCACACAATTAAAACTCAACTAAATTTGGCAGAAACATCCATTTTGTGCGCCGCCTTATTAAAACCCAATCGGTTTTGGCGAATGAAAAATCGGTCAACTTTTCTTTGTGTGCGCTTTATATAAACCTTTACGCTAGGGAATTCCTTTTTGAGAAGTGCATTTAATTCTGAATTTAGGTGACCAAACATTCGGAATAGCTCACCTTTGGAAACATGATTTTGCGCTATCTTCTTGATCTCAGCCCAAAATGTTTTGGAGGTTTTCCTCACTGTCGGCAGATTTTTTTTCTTAGTCTTTCCTTGTCTCTTGATTTTCATAATATTTCACCTGATTGTCAGTTCTTATCGCAAAGATAAGGGATGTTAAAATGTGTTTAAGTTGGAAAAAAAATCAGTTCAAAATAAAAACCGAATAAAGCAAGGCTGCTTTTAGTGTGAAACTTAAAAAAACAAAAGAAAATTCTACAATTATTTTAATATCTCTGTTGGCAGCACAATAAGTAAATTGTCATGTATAAAATACCTTCCGGCCTAATTCGGCGTCAACCACTACTAAGCTCCAAGGCTTAAGATCCGCTATAGCGGCGCCTGAACTAACGCTCCGTTATGAGATAAATTTGATAACCTAGGTTGCTTTTTTAAGATCTTTAGAAAGCATTGTTTTCTTTTGCACTGTTCTTTTCTTTTGCACTGTTGATGTTGATTCAGACCGTCTTTTCATGGCGCCTGTTAATGCGGAAGGTGTGGGGCGTCTTTTTGTCACACGCGTTGACGGTGGCGGGAGTGATAATGGTGGCAACGATCGCCCCCTCCTGACTCCAAATGCTGACCAACGCTCAGACAAAATATCACGTCTAGGTTTATAAACGACGTTAAAGAATCTACTCTGGATATCTAAATCACGTTGGTCGACGCTGCGAATAATACGCACAGCATCTAACCAGGCTCTCCTCCAGTTGGGCCCTAACCTCTCTTTGACTTGTCGATCGAAATCTTCCGGAGTTTGTACCTGATGGCCAAATTTAAAACGTAAACCCGCAGTATAGTTTCTAGCTCGGAAGGCTTTTTCTCCCCCTAGCACATACACTGGATCATGACGCAACCTTGAAGTTTCAAATTCGGTAATGACGGGGCGCTTGGCCCCAATTGATTTAGCTTTTGCCCAAGCAGATTTGGCTGCTGCATAAAATAAGGCCCGATTCAGTCCCCAACTCTTGGCTTCCTTGAGTTGTAATCCCAGAGCTTGGGCTCTTGCTGTTTGAAGCATTGCCATAACTTGGAATCGAGTGACTGACCGGGCCTTTAAATTCACTAGCACGCTCCTGCTTTACGTGCTGCGATTCTTATTCCTAATTTCTAATTCTAGAGGATACCCTAGACTAGAATTACGGACGACGTTGCCCTATTCTAGAGTGCAGGAAATATAACCGAATAGCTTTAGCCAATAGCTGACAGTACTTCGAGTTTTTAAAGCGGCATCTTTCGATGTCATCTCGATCAAAACTTCCGAATTAGGAGCTTCGCGAGCAAACATTTGAACTCCTACGTGGGAGCTAACCGCTGTAAAACTTTTAGTTTTTGGATCTGCTACAAATGAATAGCTGATTTCAGGATTATTCATGTTTTGGACTAAAACTAGCGAACCAGCCTTACTGACTTGGTAAGTCTGGCTTTCGTTGAATCCATCTGTTCTAGATTCCACGCATTGCCAAGTAGCTTTGCCTGTTAAAAATTCACTCGTCGGCTGACGGGATTTCTTAAAGTTTGTTTTTACCGCTTTTAGCCACTGATTGTCACTAATTGCGAAAGCAGAAACACTTGTAAGACAGGCTACTACTAGAACGGTTTTCTTTACGGATTTAATCATCTATTTTCCTCTTATTAGATTACTTCGGGTCTCACAGGGTCAGAAATTAGACTTTATTATGAGACTTTATACAACTAACACTTTTTGTCCTATCGGATGATGCAAGACATATAACCATATACTTTTAATGAACCACTTACAGCGCTATCAACTTTCAATGTTGGATCTTTGGATGTCAATTCAATCAGAAGTTCATCTTCACCTGTTTCACGGGCGAAATATTGTAGTTCTGAGTGTGGATTAATAGCTGTAAAACTCCTGGTTTTTTTATCTGCTACAAATGAATAACTCTCTTGGCAGTCTTTTACATTTTCTGCATAAACTATAGTTCCGACTCTACTAACTTCGAACGTACGGTCAGAATGAGAACCATCAATTCTGGCTTCTACACAATACCAAGTAGACCTTTCTGCAAAAGACTCCATTGAAGGTTTACCAGCATGTTTAAAATTATGCTTCATAGCTTTTAACCATGCATTATCAGTAATAGCGAAAGCAGAAACACTGGAAAGACAGGACAATACCAATATTGTTTTCTTAGCAAAATTTAGCATTTGTTTTCCTTTTGTTGGTTGATTGTGAGTTTCATATATTTGGTAACAGATTTTCTGTAAGAACACCAACTTTTAACGTGCGGCTAAATAACCCAGAATTTAATTATTGCCCATAGTCATAGACTCGAAATTACGGTAATTAGGAAATTGTGAGAGAACAAATTAAAAACAAAATTGAAGCTTCTACTACTACCAACACTTCCGGTGGTGCATCTAAAACTATCGAGGCACTTCCCCAAAGACCTATCCCAGACCTTTCGCATACGCTCAGAGAGCTCAGCAAAAGCGCTGACCCATTTCTCACCCCCATGCAAAAGATATCTCACCGCCTATTCTCAAGTGTCACTAAGGCCGTGCTGGAGCCCTCACAGACTGTACTCAGGGGCAACTGCGAGGATTGGGCAGATCGGGCGATGCAGCAGTACTACCTTACAAACAGAAAGTCCTTAGCTTTCTATTCAAACGTTTTTTATCTCATGGAAGATGATCCCACTTGTTCCGTAGGGTTAGATCGCGCATCTGCAATCATCCGTGCTGCCCTTGAATTCTATCAATCCTTAAAAGATGGAACACTCGCGCCTGACGTTTTTAAAGGAACGTCGTGGGGAACCGATCCCTATCATCCGTTGTTTTCCACTTCCCGACTCCCTCAACCCAATAAAGATCAGATTATTTCTTGGTCTGAAAAACGTCACGTAATTATTGCATATCAAGGGTCTTTTTATCCGGTAAGCTTTTTTCAAGGCGGCGAGACTATTGAAATAAGTTCATTTTCAGAAATCCGAGAGACATTAAGAAAAATAACTGAGAAGCCCGCAGGAAAACAAAAAAGTGAAAATGCAGGTGTATTTACCACCCTGCCCCGAGAACTTTGGGCCAAAAATAGAGAGGAACTCCTTCAAGACCCTACAAACCGAAAGACCCTAGAAACAATCGAAAGTGCCATTCTCTTTATCGCGCTCGACTTTGAAAGCTTTCCTAAAGATCGTACCGAAAGCATTTGGATGCTGGCCCATAATCACCCCGAAAACCGTTGGTACGACAAAAGTCACCAATTAATCATTTCAGGAAATGGCAAGGCGGGTTTGAATCGTGATCATACCGCTGTTGATGGGAATCCAACTAGCCGTTACATTTCCGAAGTTTGCCTACGCGCACAAGAAGTTCTTCAGAATTCTTATATCCATCCAGACCAAATTTTAACCCAAAAACCTAAGAAATCATCTAAAGTGCCTGACCAAGATCCCATCAACGATCTCCAGCATCAGAAACTACTCTGGACCCTTACCCCAGCACACAAATCAGCTCTCCAAACTGCTTTCAAGGAGAGTGATTTGGAATGCCAAAATCGTGAACTCCTAATTTTTGATTTCCCAGACTTTGGAGAAAATTTCTTCCGCCTCCACCAAGTTAGCTCAGACACTGCCATTCAGCTGGTAATACAATTAGCCGCATATAAATGTATGGGGAAACTGATGAGTGTGAATGAGGCTGTCAATATGAGACATTTTCAGAAAGGGCGATACGATACAATTTTCTGCATGACTGAAGAATCTAAAAATTTTTTAAAGGCAACACAGGCCGGACCAGATCTTAAACAGTTAAAAACTCTATTTCTGCAAGCGGTCCAGGCACATAAATCTCTCGTAAAAAACTGCAAGGTTGGAAATAGCCCTTATCTTCATTTAGGTGCGTTAATGGGTTTACAGGCCGATAATAATATATTGAAACTTGGAGAATCTGGTATAGAATTTTGTTCTTGGGTCCACTGGAATGACTTCGGATTTTCTAAAATTATGAATTCCGACGTTACTACTTCCAATCCGGGGATAAAACCAGGAATGGAAATTCTTGGCTTCACGGACACGGCTCCTAATGTAATTGGCATAGCTTATTTAGTAGATATCAACCGGGTCCGGATCTTCATCAAAACAGATCATCTCTATTTTGGAAAAGCCGGAGAGATGCAAAACCAGATGATCTCCGGATTAATGCTGTTGCAGAGGATCCTCGGATCTGAAAAAGAAGTGAAGCCCAATCCGCTCAGAGCGCATACTTGAACCTTCCCCGAGCGCAATCTCTGGTTTTTAAACCAGAGTCAAGCGATTCTTAATCCGGTCTATTTTGCTTTTCTATATATCGTTTAACGATCTCAATTGGTGCTCCACCGCAAGATACGACGC